>NZ_JAUBRO010000128.1:0-1892 GCF_036701945.1 Microcoleus sp. MON1_C1
CTTCCCTTTCATTTATTATCAAATTTTCCTATTTTACCAGAGAAATCCATATTTACATCTCAAATGGAATTGCTATATGAAGTTGCACTTAATATAGCTTCAAGGATATAGTCCCAACCACAGAGAGATAAAACTTCTTCATTCGTGAGAGATTTGATAATTGTATTTACCTGTTCTTTGAGTTTATCTAAAGTCGAATATTTTTCCCACTAGAGGTCTTTTTTTGTATGCTCCCACAATCTTTCAATCGGATTTAATTCAGGACTATATGCAGGTAAATATATTGGCATTACATGGTCACCCCAGTCTAATAATAGAGCTTTATGGAAGCTACCATTATCCATGATAATTAGATTGAAACTCTCTGAGTATTTTTGACATAATCCCTTTAAAAACTCTTGAAAAAAGTTGTAATTGAGCCGAAAAAATTTTTGATAATATTGTTCACCTGTTGCTGGCTATACGACTCCCTAAATATAAAATTTTCCTCATTTCCATTGCTTTTTGTCAATGGGTTTTACCCCCTTTAATGTAATCATTTTGCAGGGCATAGTAATCAATCCAAATCTACTCTCGTCCTGACACCATATCCTTACAGGCTTGGAGTTTCCGAAATATTTCATCATTACTTTGATGAGCTCACCTAGTTTTTTTTTGAAGCTTGCCTGCACCTCTTCGTTCGCTTTGTCATTTTGGGGTCTTGGGACTTTCAGGTCAGCTTTCAATTTATAATGAACTAGGTCATGTACCACTTTATAGCTCACTTTAATTCCGCATTCTTTTTCTAGCCATATCTGTAATTTGCCATAACTTGTTTCTCCCTGTGGTTCTTGCAGTTTTTTGATTAATTTTTCTATCACTTCGGGTGGAATATGTGGAGTCTTTCCGGGAGCTTTTTTTATGCTAAGTAATTCAGTAATTCCACCTTGTTTGTAAGCTCTTAACCAACGATATATTGTTGATTCGTCTCGTTTCAACATCGTGGCTAATTCTGCTCTTTTTTGGATTTTTTTGGTGGCCAGCCAGTATAATACCAGTAATTTTTCTTTATTTACGGCGGTCGCACTCCGTTCGAGTCGATGCTCTAGTTCCTTAACCGTTTCCTGGATTTGTACCTGAAGTTTGTTCGCCATATTGGATTTCCTCTACTTTTACCCTATATTTTAGTGTACCTTCATAGTGAATTGGTATGAATTAAGTAAATAATCCTATGTTCCCTAAAGTATCGGCCTAAAAAGAGCGCTTAATCTGCTCTTTGTTCTAAATTTAAACAGCGCAACTTAGGCTTTTTAAAAAGCCATTATTTTTAGGATTTGAGACTTATCCCGCTTGAAAGTACACAGTTAAATAGAAAAAACATCAAGTGATTTCTGTCAAAGCAATAAATAATAGGCTCTCGCTCTTTCTGGGAAAACTCTTAAGATTTCTAATCGTACATCCGTCAACTTGCCAATTTCTGTGACTGAGTTGATCGTTAATAAATGAACCGCTTGAAAACATTGAAATATCCATCGCAAGGTCGGACGTTCAGTCCGTTTACCTAATTGATTTTTTAGGCCAGATTTAGCCTGTTGTAGGGCTTAACGTAGATAGCGTTGAGCTAACCTATAAACCAATAAACACAGGCCCATTATTAAACATAAAGCCTCGGTTCTCTCCGGGCTTTTTAGAAAAACACTGTCCGTAAAAAATAAAGGATCTTTGAGACAAGCAAATCCTCGTTCGGCTGATTGCTGTTCTTTATATTTAGCAATCATCTCAGCGTTGCTTAACTCATTCACATCCAGAATATTAGTCGCTAAGATCAAACGTCTAGGGAGCATGTCACTTTTGCAGTGAGCAATTATACTTATCCAGCTTTTCCCTGATTACCAATTAAGCCGTTTAAGTAA
>NZ_JAUBRO010000129.1:0-1826 GCF_036701945.1 Microcoleus sp. MON1_C1
AGCCGATCGAATTGGCAAAACCTACAGCTAGTATGCGTTCGAGTTCCACGGAACTACCCCGCAGGGGGTAAGTTCCGGTTAGAGTCGATCGCACTCGCGAGGGCAATTTCACCCTCCAATCCGGTTTATTTTACCCGTTAGATCGATTCCGGTTGTATCGGAATGATTAAACCGCAGAGGACACAGAGGGTACAGAGAAAGGGAAGAGAGAGATGAATAATTCCGATGCCAACGGATTTGATATTATCGGAAATCAGCATACGGCGCCGTGCCGTTTCCCTACAATTAATCGGGCGGTGGTTAAATTTGTATTCATTAATCCCTCTCCTGTGCAAGTACAAACTGCCCTTTACTTTTTGATAGTAAATTGTCATAGCTTTAATTTTAGTCAACAGCTTTTTTAACAATTAAGCGCAACAGCTAATGATAAAAATTTATAGTTTAATGGTACGAGTGAAGCGGGCAATCCCCCGCCTACAAATAGAGTCCTCGATCGCCCAAATATAAAATCTATGAGTGCCGACTTCTGGGCCCACAATTCCTTGTCAGTAAGTTTCGCCGATGTGGAGGCGACGGCAAATCGCTTGCAGGGCAAAACTTTCAAGACGCCGGTGCTGACTTCGGAAACTTTCAACAAACGCACAAATTCTCAGGTATTTTTCAAGTGCGAGAACTTTCAGCGCACGGGTTCGTTTAAATTTCGGGGTGCTTGCAATGCTTTGATGCAGCTATCTGAAGCCGAAAAACAGCGGGGAGTGCTGACTTTTTCTTCGGGAAATCACGCGCAGGCGATCGCCCTTGCGGCACGGTTGCTAGAAATTCCTGCTACTGTTGTCATGCCGGCAGATGCGCCAAAAGTCAAGCAAGAGGCGACTCGCGGCTACGGTGCAGAGATTATTTTGTACGATCGCACTCAAGTTTCCCGCGAAGAGTTAGCGGCTAAAATTGCCGCAGAACGGCACTTGACAATTATTCCTCCTTATAATGATGCGCGGGTGATTGCGGGACAAGGTACGGCGGCGCTGGAATTAATCGCAGAAGTTGGGGAGTTGGATTTGCTGCTGGTTTGCTGCGGTGGCGGGGGTTTGCTGTCGGGATGCGCGATCGCGACAAAAACTTTGTCTCCGCAGTGTAAAGTAATAGGAGTAGAACCCGAGCAAGCAGACGATGCGGCGCGATCGTTCCGCACGAAAACGCTGCAAACTGTTACTAACCCGGATACGATTGCTGATGGTGCGCGCACGCCATCTTTGGGGAAATTAACCTTTCCTTTGGTGCTGCATTATGTGGACGATATGGCAACAGTTTCCGAAGATGCAATTCGCCAGACAATGTTTTTTATGTGGGAACGCATGAAGATAGTTGTGGAACCGACGGGAGTGTTAGCGGCGGCGGCTTTGTTGTCAGGTGTGGTGCAGGCTGAAAATGCGAGGATTGGCGTGATTGTCAGTGGGGGAAATGTGGATTTGAGCGAAGTAGATCGGTTTTTTCACTATAATTAAGTCTGCCACTTTGTTAGTTCGTCAGTCCGCAACTCCCCGGCGTTTAAACCTGTGTCTAATAACAAAAGTCCTTTAAAAACGACTGGAAAGGATTTTTTATTTTTATCTTTAGTCCACTGAAGTGGACTTGCTTTGTGAGACGGGGGTTAAAGCCCCCGGGGGACTTTCGGGCAAACGCCAAATATTCATGCAAACGTCAAATATTCATGCCCACCCAAAATATTGACAAATTTGACCAAATTAAAGAGTAGACCTCTTGCAAAAGTCATTCTGAAAGGTTAAGTTCATAGTTATAGATACCTGCAATCAGGTTGAAGCGTAAAC
>NZ_JAUBRO010000130.1:0-1668 GCF_036701945.1 Microcoleus sp. MON1_C1
AAATCAGTTCACTATCTTCTTACACTTTCATTCTGGAAGCTTTATTCTATGCAGCTTCATATTAAATTGGTATTACATATTTTGCACCATTTTAAATTATATATTATCTCAGGAAACAGCCGAGGAGAGTGCAGCAAGTTGGGTGCGGTCGCGATCCATTCATCAAATACGATAGCCCCTGATATTGTGTGATATGATGTCGTTCGCACTCGCCCATAATTACAATGTTGTAAAATCTCTGGTTTCAGGTATTTTTATTATGGATGAAAAGGCGGACACCACATGACGCTATATCCTGTGAATGGCTGAATTTTCAAGCATTTCCCTAGACCTGACCTACCTGAGAAAAGCTAGATATCGCTCCACTTCTGGACTTCGATCCTAAGTCCAATCGTTGAAAAATACTGCCTGATGGCGATCGCGCCTGCGGAATCTGGGTTAATACAGCGGTTCTCTCTCCGATGAGTTGGTCAACAACATCGCAGTCTTTGCACCTTTAATCGATCGAGCACTCCAATAAGCCAAAATATTTCCATACTTCAACACGAGGTTGACAGATGAAGATTTTTGTTGCCGGGGGAACAGGAGCGATCGGTCGCCCAACGCTCGACCAATTACTTGCCAGAGGACACAATGTTGTCGCGCTGACCCGCACCCAAGAAAGAGCACAGTCTTTAGCGGCACAGGGAATCGAACCGGCGATCGCGGATGTATTCGATGCAGAGTCAGTTAAAGCGGCTGTCATTCGCGCTCAACCAGAAGTGGTGATTGAACAACTCACCGCTCTACCCAGAACTTACACTCGCGAATCCATGAATGCGACAGCGGCTCTGAATACGAGGATTCGGTCAGAGGGAGGAGCTAATGTACTGGCGGCAGCAAAGGCAGCAGGGGTGCGCCGTTTTCTGAAACAGTCGATGGCCTTCTGGGGAATTCCCGGTACTGGATTGGCAGATGAAGAAACGCCCTTAGCGTTTGATGCCTCCCCCGCCGTTGCCGCAGATGCTCGCCTCGTCACTGAGACTGAACACCGTTTATTGGAAACATCCAATCTCGAAGGAATTGCCTTACGCTACGGTTTCTTCTACGGACCCGGCACCTGGTTCAATCCCGATGGTGATGTTGCCCAACAGGTGCGACAGCAACAGTTCCCGATCGTGGGAAATGGTGAGGGCGTATGGTCGTGGTTGCACGTTGAGGATGCGGCGATCGCTACCGTTGTAGCAGCAGAGCAGGGCAATCCTGGTATTTATCTGATTGCTAACGATCAACCTTTAGCGGTGCGCGAATGGCTCCCTGCGTTTGCTCAATGGCTGAATGCTCCACCACCGCCACAGATATCGGTTGAGGATGCTCTGCAAATGGAAGGTGGTGCGGATGCTGTTTACTACGGTACTCAGATGCGAGGTGTATCGAATGCCAAGGCAAAACGCGAACTGAATTTTCAGCCGCGACCGTTGGAATGGGTGGTTGACACCGCCTGGAAATCTCGAAACTCCTGAAACTGGCTGTGGTGATGGCGCTGGGTGAGTTTTGATGTTGAGATGCGATCGCTCAAGAATACAATCAGTTTGATTGCAGTTTGATTAAGCGGAACTTACCCCCTGCGGGGTAGTTCCGTGGAACTCGAACGCATACTAGCTGTAGGTTTTGCCAATTCGATCGGCT
>NZ_JAUBRO010000131.1:0-1630 GCF_036701945.1 Microcoleus sp. MON1_C1
TTGGAGTTTAGACTAAGCAGGTCAAAAAGTGCGCTCGCTGTTAGACTAGCGAACAGTTATCAAGAACGGCAATGGTCGCTGGCGAAAAGCTATCAAACTCAACCATAAAATAAATACCAGCGACCGTTGACGTTCTCGGAGACTTGCAACAAGAGAAAAAAAACTGCCTGCGATAGTTTCAACAGACAGCAGAGCGGGTAGAAGATTGAGAATTCAGCTAAAAAATCTCAAATCTACCTGCAATGAAGTTTGAACAATTACGAGAATTTCGTCAACTAGCTTACCAATGTCTAGGTCAAGCTAAAGATGCCACCTTTGAACTAGCAGACGCGGTAATGACGACGCGCCATGTCTCATGCTTAGGAGATTTAGCTCTCAATCCCTTATTTCGGCGTGAGTGGTCGAGTGTCTATGAAGCATTACAAGACTGTAGACCAGACCGAGAACAATTGATGCAACTATACATCCAGCAGATGTCAGAGGTAGAACGTCCAGTATTAGCGATCGATCATACGGCATGGTTAAGACCCCATGCACGTACCCTCAAAGAACGCACCTATGAACATCAACCCACAGCCTTACCTCACGGTATACCTGTCGGCATTGGTCAAGGATATAGTACGATCGCACTGATACCTGAAAGTAGTGGCAGTTGGGCGCTGCCGTTAAGACACGAACGTATTACGAGTTGGGACAACCCGATTAGTTTTGGCGCTCAACAATTGGCACAAGTATGTCAAGATCTTCAGAATAGACCTATCGCTCTATTTGACAGCGAGTATGGGTGTGCCCCTCTGGTGAAAGCCACCGCTGCGATCGCTGCTGATAAACTAATGCGTATTCGTTCTAATCGTTGCTTGTGGTCAACACCCCCAACCTATAGTGGTAAAGGACGGCCCAAAATTCACGGTCAACAGTTTAGACTGAACGACTCTCAGAGCTGGTGGGAACCAGAACAAGCTCTGGAATCGGTAGAGCCCAAACTCGGAAAAATCCGGTTAAAAAAATGGGATGACTTGCATTTTCGAGGTAGTCCCAAACATCCCATGACTCTGATTCTAGTCGAACGTTTAGAAACTGTAACGGGTCGATTAAATAGTCAACCTTTGTGGTTAGTTTGGGTTGGTATCCAAATGCCATCTCTAGCTGAAATTTGGCAACTGTATCTGCGCCGCTTCGCCCTCGAACATTGGTATCGGTTAGCGAAACAAACCTTACATTGGACTGTGCCGAAGCTCAGCACACCAGAACAGTGCGAACGATGGAGCGATTTGATGCCTTTACTCACCTGGCAATTATGGTTAGCTAAAGATTTAGTCAGAGAAATTCGTCTACCGCAGGCATTAGTCTCTGCCTGAATTGACTCCTGGAAGGGTTGTACAATCAATGCTTCCACTTTTAATCAGGATTGGAAGTCCGGCTGTTTCTCCCAAACGCCGAGGAAATTCCGATGGATGGAAAACAGGAAAACCGCGCACTCCAAGATGTCGCTATCCTGTGGTCAAAAAGGGTAAAGGTCGGTTCCAAAAATCACCAAAATTGATTAGTTAACCTAGGAAGCTCTCTCTAAATTCACCAGAATTTCTACTCAGCTAACGCTGAGTAAATTTGTGCTTAGTCTAAACTCCAA
>NZ_JAUBRO010000132.1:0-1571 GCF_036701945.1 Microcoleus sp. MON1_C1
AACAATATTCTGACGAGGTAGAACAGTTAATGAAGTTAACTCCAAATAAACGCCGCTTTTATCAACAAGGTATGCGGGCCACAACCCTTATACAGTCTATCTCGTAGACCTCTTTGTCACCCCCCCAGTGAAAGACAAACGTCATCAACATCCTGGCACTCAACCTTTACTCTCTGTGGTGGAACAAGCACAACTGTTGCAAACTTTACGAACTCCGACTGCTGATGGAGGATTATCGAACAGTCATAAAGTTGCTGAGTGGATCAGTAATTTACTTAAGCGTCCAGTCAGCGTACAAAGGGGTTGGGACTATCTACGTTCGTTGGAGTTTCGGTTGCGGATACCCCGACCTGAACAGGTCCTCACTGACTTGGAAGTCCAAGGAGCTTGGAAAAAAAACTCCGCTCACGAACCAAACGAATTCAACAGCATCCATCAGCAGCAGTAGAAGTGTGGGCAATGGATGAGCATCGTCTCGGACTAAAGCCGATAATTAGGCGACTTTGGGTAGGGTACGGGGAGCAACCCATAGCCAACGTAAATTGGCGATATCAATGGCTATGGTTGTATGGTTTTGTACACCCCTCACCGGGAGAAACATACTTTTGGATTCTCCCAAAAGTTAACATCGAGCTTTTCAGCAAAGTTTTAGAAGATTTTGCCGCCTGAATTTGGAGTTGGTAAAGATAAACACATCATCTTAACTATTGACCAAGCAGCTTGGCACACCAGCCCACAAGTTCAAGTCCCAAAAGGTCTACACTTGGAATTTATGCCCTCCCCTTCTCCGGAATTACAACCAGCAGAGCGTTTATGGCCCTTGATAAATGAACCAATTGCCTATGGTTCATTTCAAAATCTTGATGAATTAGAAGAGGTATTATTTCAACGTTGCCAAGTTCTGCTGAAACAATCTTCTTTGATTAAAGGGATTATATCATGTCCGGTCGATTGACCAGTATTAAAATTTTGTCTCCGGCCACCAATAGAAATGAGTCAAACCACTAATTAGCTGTTTGAGATTTAACAGTTTTCGACATCGTTCAAATAAACCAGCTTCTAATTCATCCAAATTTCTAAAACAGCGATGGGCTATCGGTTCATTTGTCAATGGCCCCAGTCTTTCTGCTGGTTGCAGTTCGGGTGAGTGTGAAGGCAGACAATATAAATGTATCTCCTTAGGGATTTTCACGCTTTCACTCAAATGCCATCCGGCTCCATCCACTACTAAAACCACTCTTTTTTTCGCTCCGACTTTCCTACTGGAGGGCAAAATCTTTTAAAACTCGCTCAAAAAGCTGGCTATTGCACATGGCAGTATCCACGCCTTTGTTTCTCCCGTACTGGGATGCACGAAACCGTATAACCACAACCATTGAAACCGCCAGTTAACAACAGCCGTAGCATTACTAAACTCATCGATTCATTCGGGCCTCTCTCACAGCTTTCAATCCGAGCCGATGTTCGTCCATCGACCAGACTTCTACGTCGATTGAACCCACATTCCGCACCCCAACTGTCACATGGGGTACGGACTGGCAACGGCTCGTGAGTTGTGGGTCTGGCAACCA
>NZ_JAUBRO010000020.1:0-6850 GCF_036701945.1 Microcoleus sp. MON1_C1
GCTAAATATAATCTTTTCAATTTTCCTAACTTGAAAAGATTTGATGCCTTTTCACAATTCATATAGGATTGCTATATTAGGGAACGCCGAGTTAATCAGCATTAACAAACAACCGGGAACGAGTAATAAAACGCTCTCCATCCGGCCCTTCCAGGGAAAAATCGCTGCCTCCGGGCCCCGATGCCACGTCTATAATTAACTGCGTGTGCTGCCAATATTTGTATTGCTGCGCTGCAATATAAAAGGGACAACCCCCTATTTCCCCCAGCAATACGTCACCATCACCGATTATCAATTCGCCATTGGGAAAGCACATGGGGGAACTACCGTCGCAGCAGCCGCCGGATTGGTGAAACATCAATTCTCCATGTTGAGTTTTGAGATAGTTGATTAATTTTAAAGCCGCTTCTGTTGCCGTGACTTTTGCAGTTTCCATTGCAGTCTGTTTAGAAGAATGTCTAGTTATTATTATGAGTTTGTAGTAAGCTGTCGGGCATCTAAATTGTATTTTTGGGCGGGCGGTATGCCCACCCCACAAGCAGAAAATTCACTCTTTGTGGAACAGGCATCTTGCCTGTTCCTGACAGAATTTAATACTTGAAGGACTTGAGCCCTCACTACAAACCAAGGAGTGAAAACTTTAGAAAAAACCTAATGCTTTGGGGCTGTAGCTGATTAACAAATTCTTAGTTTGCTGGTAGTGATCTAACATCATTTTGTGATTTTCGCGACCGATTCCCGATGATTTGTAGCCGCCGAATGCTGCGTGGGCCGGATAGAGGTGATAGCAGTTTGTCCACACGCGGCCTGCTTGAACGGCGCGACCCATGCGGTAGGCGGTGTTGATGTCGCGAGTCCAAACTCCTGCACCTAAACCGTAGAGAGTATCGTTGGCAATTTCTAATGCTTCGGCTTCGTCTTTGAAGGTGGTGACTGCTAATACTGGGCCGAAGATTTCTTCTTGGAAAATTCGCATTTTGTTGTTTCCTTTGAAGACTGTCGGCTGGAAATAATAGCCGTCTTGCAAGTCGCCGGATAAGATGTTTCTTTCGCCGCCAATAAGACATTCTGCGCCTTCGGCGTGACCGATTTTGACGTATTCGGCGATTTTTTCCATCTGGTTGACGGAGACTTGCCCGCCGAGGGCGGTTGTCGGATCTAAGGGGTTGTCTTGTTTGATTTGACGGATGCGATCGATCGCCCTTTCCATGAATCGATCGTAGATTGACTCCTGAATTAAGGCGCGGGAGGGACAGGTGCACACTTCGCCTTGATTGAAGGCAAACATGACTAATCCTTCGACTGCTTTGTCGAGGAATTCGTCGTCTTGGGCGCAGATATCTTCAAAGAAAATGTTGGGGGATTTGCCGCCTAATTCTAGGGTGACGGGGATGACATTTTGGGAGGCGTATTGCATGATTAGCCTGCCGGTGGTGGTTTCGCCGGTGAAGGCGACTTTGGCAATCCGGGGACTGGTGGCCAGGGTTTTGCCGATTTCGGCGCCTGGCCCGTTTATGACGTTGATTGCGCCGTCTGGTACTAAGTCGGCGATAATTTCCATCAGTACCAAGATTGAGGCGGGGGTGGGGCCTGCTGGTTTGAGGACGACGCAGTTGCCGGCGGCGAGGGCTGGGGCGAGTTTCCAGGCGGCCATTAATATCGGGAAGTTCCAGGGGATGATTTGTCCGATGACGCCTAGGGGTTCGTGGAAGTGGTAGGCGACGGTGGTTCCGTCGAGTTCGCCGATCGACCCTTCTTGAGCTCGGATGCAGCTTGCAAAGTAGCGGAAATGGTCGATCGCCAGCGGTATGTCTGCGAGGCGGGTTTCGCGAATTGGTTTGCCGTTGTCCCAGGTTTCGGCGATGGCGAGGCGATCGAGGTTTTCTTCGATGCGATCGGCTATTTTGTGTAAAACCCGCGCCCTATCGGCTGGGGAAGTCTTACCCCACTTGTCTTTCGCGGCGTGGGCGGCATCCAGTGCCAATTCTACATCCTCCGCGCTCGATCGGGGAACTTGACAAATTGATTTTCCTGTAATTGGAGAAAGGTTTTCCGAGTATTTTCCTTTCACCGGTGGCACCCACTGCCCGCCGATAAAGTTGTCGTAGCGAGATTGAAAAATCGACTGACTGCCGGATTGAACAGGTGCTGCTACTACCATTTTATTACCTGATTAAAAATTTGTTTTTGCGGACTATCGAAAAAAATCTGTTGAATATCAACTATCGTCTATTCTCTGGCACTTTTGTTCTTTAATATACAAAATTTTACATTCTTCCAATATTTGAAATCAACGTTGTTTCTAGGTTTCTGGGTCTATCTGGTTGTTAATAAGATTTTTTTTATAAACCGCAGAGTACGCAGAGTACGCAGAGGAAGAGAGCCTAAAAATATAATTTTACAAATTATTTAAATCTGCTAATATAGAGATATAAACTTGGCAAGTCATCAAAAGTACCAATCAAATGCCTGCCTTAAATACCGTTGTTTTTTCTTCCGATATTGAGCCTGGGTCAAAGCATTTAGACGCTGCTAAAATCCGGTGGTTTCAACGCCGGCTGAAAGCTTGGGCCCGGCAGAATTTCCGTGATTTTCCTTGGCGGCGCACCTGCGACCCCTACGCGATTTTGGTGGCGGAGTTGTTGCTGCAAAAGACTACTGCCGCTACAGTGGCTCCGATTTATCAAGAATTTGTCGATCGATATCCGACTCTCTCGGATTTAGCGGCCGCGCCTGCTGCGGAAGTTGCTAGTTTGTTGCAGCCTTTGGGTCTTTTTTTTCGGGCGCAAAAGCTGCGGGAATCGGTGCTGGTTATCTTAGAAAATTATCAGGGAAATGTTCCCCGCACGGAAGCTCAGTTGCTGGAACTTCCCGGAGTTGGCAAGTACATTGCGAGATCGGTTTGCGCTAATGCTTTCGGACAGCCAAAAGCTGTGCTCGATACGAATGTTGCTCGGATTTTACAGCGTTTTTTTGGGATTGACGGCGGTAAGGTAAAATCGCGATCGCCCGAACTTTGGGAAGCCGCAGAACGAGTCGCTCCCAAACAGCAAGTCGGGCCCTGGAATTTGGGTTTGCTGGACTTCGGGGCGGCAGTTTGCACTGCAAGAAACCCCCGCTGCGGCGAGTGTCCCCTGCAACAGCAGTGCGAGTACAAAATTAGCAGCGAAATCAATTCTAGGCTCATTCCCGAACTCAGTTGACAAATTTTGTGCAGTCATTGTAGGGGCGCTTTAAAACAATTTCTGACTCAAACCAACAACCTCAAAAACCCGCCTCACCCACTGTAAATACTATTAATTAACTGTGCCACAGCGGAAGTTCTATGCGAAATTTAGTACCTTTACCAGGTTGCTAAAAACACTTTAAATCTCATTTTTTTGGCTCTAAAATTATCCGATATCTGAGAGTAATTATTGACGATATGCCTGGTTCTGCCAACCAACAAGGAAGCAGAAAGTTGCGCTGTGAGATATTTGCTAATTCCCATATCGTTATCAGCCACCTCAATATAAATCCCCTGAGCATCGATCCCTCAGTGCCAATCCCAATCATCGGTTTAAATTTGATTGATTGCAACTCTTACAACTGTTGAGCGGACTCTTCTAAAACATCGATCGCGTGATTGAGGATATTCAGAAAAGCTTGATTTATCTGAGATGTTGCACCATTTTCAAGAAGCTTTTTATGAACAGGCAAGATGCCTGTTCCACAAAAAGTGAAATTTATTGTGGAACAGGCATCTTGCCTGTTCTTGAGAAGGGTCTAAGATGTGAGATTAAGCCGAGCTGCATACCGCTCAATCTGTGGCAAATTTCCGATTTTTTTCATCAGCTTGATGTCTAGCCTTCTGTCGCAAATGGTCGCGTTTTTTAAATTTGCACCCAGAAAGTCAAACCTCCGCAGTGTTTTATTGCTAAAATGGAAAAAAAAGAGTAGATAAGTGCATTCATCATTATCAATGTGACGATTTTGCATAATATCTATTAGCACCATAAGCAATCAGGGTTAAAACACTCAATGTCTGCTCAAGGGTTTTATCGTCGTTCACTCCCCGATTCTGCTATTGCCTTTTCCTCGGTAGAGGGAAAGCAAATATTTCGAGAAGCGTTGGCATTGGGAGGTATGGAAGGGTATTTTGCTCTAGCCGAACAGTTTCATACTCAAGCAGAACCCGCTTTTTGTGGATTGGGTAGTTTAGTTGTTGTTCTTAATGCCTTATCCATCGATCCGGGTCGCATTTGGAAAGGGGTGTGGAGATGGTATGGAGAGGAATTTTTAGATTGTTGCTTACCTCTTTCAGTCATTAAAGAAAACGGTATCACCTTTGATGAGTTTGTCTGTATCGCACGTTGCAACGGTGCTGTTGTAAAACCTAACCGTTACCACCAAAGCAGCTTGGAAAACTTTCGGCAAGCAGTTGAGGAGGTGACTGCGGCGTCAGGTGATATTCATCTAGTTGTTTCCTACAGCCGAAAGGTATTGGGACAAACGGGTGATGGTCACTTTTCACCAATTGGTGGCTATCATCCACAGCGGGATCTAGTTCTTCTGCTGGATGTTGCGCGTTTCAAATATCCACCTCACTGGGTTTCTCTACCTTTGTTATGGCAAGCGTTTGAACCTGTCGATCCGGTCACTAATCAATGTCGAGGTTATATTTTATTGCAGAAGAGTGAAGGGTTGCCAGAAACCTTTTTTCATATTGCTTTTGATTTACATCAGTGGCGTAGTGTTGCTACTTACTTTGCAGAAATACTCCCAGACATTCTGAGAAAAGAGCAACCTGATTCAATTGCTTCATTTGTCAGTACCATCCTGCACCATTGGACTGTTGAATTCACAACTATGGTGCATACCTCGTCAGAGACAGCAGAGACACTTGAGAAATTACGGGCAGCTATTCAGTTAAATTCACTGTTTGATATTGTTCACCAATGCTTGTCAAGCGATGAGTCGGATGCAATGTCTGTTGTAGGGAAGTGGCGATCGCAACAGCCATTCGTAGCAGAGATAATAACAGCAATATTACTCTCGTGTCCCGAAACGCTCTATGCAACTCTCAAACCCGAGTTACGACTGTGGTTTAGTGAGGTTCGCCACCTTGAGAAACTACTCCCTCCCTTGGATGTAGAGATATCTAGATTGAGAGAACAAATGTCAGCACTCCAGGAGTTTTACACTTTATATTCCAAGGGACATCAGTGCAATATCCCTCAGAGTTAGCTCCTACCGCCTTTTGAACTCCCCAAACCTCGCCTAACTACAAAAGTGAAAATTAAATAGCAAGATTTAATAATACGATTTGATAGCGAACGAATTGCCAGAAAATTATCAGGAAGGGGTGGATGTCATTAAAGTATTTGCGACTGTGGATGAAACGAATTTTGAATTATTGGAGTTGCCAGCGTTAGATTAATCTCGGAAAGGATTGGGCCAGCAAACACCGAGGAATGCCTTGGAACAATTGCTGGCGGCAGTTGTGGATAAATATTCGCGGCAGCGAAATATTAGGGTTGTGACTGATGCGAGTGAGGAATGAACGACGGAAAAGGTGGAAGTGGTGGTGAAAAAGAGTGGGGTTTGAGTTAGGAGTAGGGAAAAGTTTAAGAAATCTACTTTTTGTTTTCCCCTTCTACTGGTTGGTTAGGTAGCTGGCGCACATTTGTTTATCGTCTTTTGTGACATTAGGATTGGTTTTCAGATAATCGCTGACCCAATTACAGCCTTCTGACATACTCTTTTCTAAGTTATTATCGACTGTCCACAGTTTCACGGTATTGTCAGTACCTCCACTTGCCAGAGTTTGACTGTCGGGACTCCAACTCATACTATAGTCATAAAGCAAAAAACTCTGATGACCGCTAAGAGTTTGCAGGAGTTTCCCCTGTTTACTCCACAGTTTCACGGTATTGTCATTACCTCCACTTGCCAGGGTTTGACCGTCGGGACTCCAACTCACATTATTGACACCACTCTGATGACCACGAAGAGTTTGCAGGAGTTTGCCTTGTTTACTCCAGAGTTTCACCGTCTTGTCAAAACTTCCTGCAGTTGCCAGAGTTTGACCGTCGGGACTCCAACTCACACTATTGACAATACTCTGATGACCACTAAGAGTGAACAGGAGTTTGCCTTGTTTACTCCAGAGTTTCACCGTCTTGTCTCCACTTGCAGTTGCCAGAGTTTGACCGTCAGGACTCCAACTCACTCTCCAGACCTCTTTTTGATGACCCCTAAGAGTGAAGAGGAGTTTGCCTTGTTTACTCCAGAGTTTCACCGTCTTGTCTCCACTTGCAGTTGCCAGAGTTTGACCGTCGGGACTCCAACTCACACCCGAGACATATTCTTGATGACCGCTAAGAGTGAAGAGGAGTTTGCCTTGTTTACTCCAGAGTTTCACCGTCTTGTCACGACTTGCAGTAGCTAGAGTTTGACCGTCGGGACTCCAACTCACACCCGAGACAGATTCTTGATGACCGCTAAGAGTGAAGAGGAGTTTGCCTCCTTTATTCCAGAGTTTCACCGTCTTGTCACGACTTGCAGTAGCTAGAGTTTGACCGTCGGGACTCCAACTCACACCCGAGACAGATTCTTGATGACCGCTAAGAGTGAAGAGGAGTTTGCCTCCTTTACCCCAGAGTTTCACCGTCTTGTCAATACTTGCAGAAGCCAGAATTTGACCGTCGGGACTCCAACTCACACCCAAGACATATTTCTGATGACCACTAAGAGTTTGCAGGAATTTGCCTTGTTTATGCCAGAGTTTCACCGTGTTGTCCTCACTTCCAGTAGCTAGAGTTTGACCGTCGGGACTCCAACTCACACTAGAGACACCACTCTGATGACC
>NZ_JAUBRO010000020.1:6950-124488 GCF_036701945.1 Microcoleus sp. MON1_C1
GCTAAGAGTGAAGAGGAGTTTGCCTCCTTTACTCCAGAGTTTCACCGTCTTGTCACCACTTGCAGTAGCTAGAGTTTGACCGTCGGGACTCCAACTCACTCTCCAGACAGATTCTTGATGACCGCTAAGAGTGAAGAGGAGTTTGCCTCCTTTACTCCAGAGTTTCACCGTCTTGTCACCACTTGCAGTAGCTAGAGTTTTACCGTCGGGACTCCAAGTCAAACTATAGACAGATTCTTGATGACCGCTAAGAGTGAAGAGGAGTTTGCCTCCTTTACCCCAGAGTTTCACCGTCTTGTCATCACTTGCAGAGGCCACAGTTTGACCGTCGGGACTCCAACTCAAACTATAGACAGATTCTTGATGACCCCTAAGAGTGAAGAGGAGTTTGCCTCCTTTACTCCAGAGTTTCACCGTCTTGTCATCACTTGCAGTAGCCAGAGTTTGACCGTCGGGACTCCAACTCACAACCGAGACAGCTTCTTGATGACCGCTAAGAGTTTGCAGGAGTGTGCCTTGTTTACTCCATAGTTTCACCGTCTTGTCATAACTTGCAGTAGCTAGAGTTTTACCGTCGGGACTCCAACTCACACTATCGACAGATTCCTGATGACCGCTAAGAGTGAAGAGGAGTTTGCCTTGTTTACTCCAGAGTTTCACCGTCTTGTCATAACTTGCAGAGGCCACAGTTTGACCGTCGGGACTCCAACTCACACTAGAGACACCTTCTTGATGACCGCTAAGAGTGAAAAGGAGTTTGCCTTGTTTGCTCCAGAGTTTCACCGTCTTGTCATCACTTGCAGTAGCTAGAGTTTGACCGTCGGGACTCCAACTCACACTATAAACAGATTCCTGATGACCTGACAAAGTATTGTGTTCTGGGGTAGCATAAAGCGTTTGCATCAAGGCATCTAACACTTCCGCTTCAGTGTCGTCCTTTTCCCAGAGTAATCTATTAAGTTGTTTGAGTTGTTGCCCCGCCCGCAATGCTTCCAGTAATGCGGTGAATCCTTGACCAGAAACAAGTTTTTCTCTGGAAGATGCAGTTTTTAATTTTACGCCCGCTGCTTTCAGTATTTGGCTACTAACTATCATCGTCGCAGCTAGAGAAAAAATAAATACACCCAAGGAAAGCCAACTAATCAAACTCGCCTTTTGTCGAGCTTTCGCTAAAATTTGATTTGCTTTCTTCTGGGCCTCCAATTCTGTTTGAATTGTTCGCTTGTCTATTTCTTGACTAAGGCTTAAAAATTGATAATCCAAATCGCTCAAGCTTTTACTACTTGCCCAATTTTGAGCATTTTGTAATGCCTGACCTTGCAACAGCCGCGATTCATCTTGGTAATCAGAGTCTATCCAAGCTTTAAAACTTTCGTTGTAAGGACGGAGATTAGCTAATTCTTTTTCTACCCAATCAAGGTTAAAAACCGATTGATAAATTGGGTTATAAACTTTAAGTTTACCAGATTGCTTAACCACCAACCCAGTTAATCGCAGTTCCATTTGTTCGGGAGTATCATCAGCCGCTATTTCATTATTTTGTAAAATTTGCTGATAAATTCCCAGCAACCGACTTGCCCGTTGTTCGCTGCGTAAAATGCGTCCTCGAATCGTCTTTAAATGTTCTGGCTCATCCTGTCCTTCCCAATTTTCAATCACCTTTTCTAGGACTAAACTTTCTACCCACTCAGCAGGATGTTTAATGGGTGTAGAGTTGGCACTATCAAGCAGTATTTTACAAATTTTTTGGGTTAAAAATGGCTGTCCACCCGTCCAATATAAGACTGCTTCTAATAAAGCTTGAGAATTTTCTGCTTGAGTGTCTAACCCAACTGCCAAAGGTTGGGCTTCTGCTAATTGAAACCCCGTTAACTCTATCCCTCGACCAATATTAAAAGGAGTTCGTCGCTTGTCTTGAATTAAATCTGATGGAGTGGCTACCCCTAACATCGTAAATGTTAATCGACGATATTCGGGTTTATCAGCTCGATTATTATAGCAATCACGAATTACAGCAAAAAAATCTTCTATTTTAAAATTCAAGCTGATTAAACTGTCCGATTCATCGACAAAAATTACTATATTTTCTGAGAGGTTTTTGAGCAATACTTCTTCAATAAATTTACTAAATCGTTTAACATTCGATAGTAAACTGTTCTCCTCCCACCATTCATCTAAATCAAAAACATCATACAAATTTAATCGGCTGATGATGCTATCGATCACCCCTGCATACCATTCTTCTGGCGTAATATCTGAGGTGCCAATTTCTGTGATATCAATGCTACTACAGGCAACTCCCTCTGCTTGTAAACGCTGCATTGTCTGCACTCGCAGGGACGATTTTCCCATTTGTCGGGAATTAAGAACATAGCAGAATTCTCCTGCTTTTAAAGCTTGATAAAGTTCTTCATCCGCCTTTCTAGTGACATAAGTTGGGGCGTTTGCAGGCAGGCTCCCTCCAACTTGATATTGATAATCTTTCATAGGTTCTTGTTAATTCATAGGTGGAAAGTCACAAAATTAAGGAATCAATTTGTACAGCCGTACAGGTTCAGGAATTCCCTTTAACTCTTGCAAGCCTAAGTCAATCACATTTAAATCTGAGTGGGTTCTAACGACTTGATAAACTGTTTCAGAAATACAGATTCCTCCTGGCTCTGCTTTCCCTTCTAAACGAGCAGCTAAATTTACACCAGTCCCCCTGATATCATTATTAAAAAAGAAGATTTCCCCCAAGTGAATACCAATCCGGTGTTGGAGGACATGACTCGCAGGTAAGGTTGTAGCAGCTTCGGCGAGACTTCGCTGTATTTCTAGGGCACAGGCGACTGCTTTTACGGCACTTTCTGGAAAGAAAATTAATAAACCATCGCCCATTTCTTTAAGGACTTTGCCTTGATATCTATCGCAGATGTCTCGGATGATCCTGAAATCTCGATTCACTAATTCTAGTGTCAGCTTTTGGTTTGCAGCGGATAAAGCGGTGGAATTAACAACATCCGAGAAAATTATAGTTCCTAAATTACTCTCTAAGTTCAAACTTGATTGGTTATTCGTTTGTTGCACAGCAGTCATATTCGGTTGGGGAGAGGCTAGGCGATGGCGAAAATATTGACGATACAAACCACACAATGGCATTACAGCATTTCCCTGAAATTTGATCAACCCCATGCTTCGCAATTTAAAAGCCTCTCCGGTTTTTATCTCTACAGGTTGTTCGCTGTTAATCACTTGTCTAATTGTTGCTGCTAGTTCTGCATCTGTTTCCAAGTTAACTAAATGCCGTCGTAAATGATCGTAGTAAGGGCCTTCTTCAGTAGGAGCGACTTTTAGCAAGCGCTCTAAGGTAATTCTCCCCCTGGCAACTTGGTAGAGAGCAACTCTAACTAAATAAGGATGACCGCCCACCATTTCCATCAGGTCACCAATCTCTTGATTTGACAAATTTAATCGGTGTCGATTCACTAAATCTGTTACCTGTCTCTGGTTGAGTTCAGGTAACTCTATGGGCAATCCCACATTAAATGGCGACTGATTAATATTAAGAGGAATATAAACTTCTTGAGAGTGAGAAATGACTAACCTCAGCTTTTTCCAAATAGGCTCATTTTTTCCCCGCTCGTGCCAAGCTCGTAATAATCCAAAGAAGTCGGTGGCTATTTCGGAATGCTCAAAAATCCGATCGACTTCATCTAACCCTAAAACAACAGGCCGATCGCTGTCCGATAGTAGATAGCGTTGGAAATACTTCGTGCTTTTATTTTTACTGCCGAGAACCCCTTTCCAATATTCTCCTAACCTATCTTCTAAATTTAATTCATTGGTAATCTCACCACAAAACCACTGCAACAACTCATCTATATTGGTGAGGGAACTGCCATCAGCCGATTGAAAGTTTAAATAAGCCGTTTGATATCCCTGTTCCTTGCCGTGGTCTAAAATTCGCTGCACTAAGGAAGTTTTTCCCATTTGACGGGGGGCTTTGACTCGGATTAAAGCTGCGGGTTTTACAATAGTTTCGTAGCACTCCGATTCAATGGGAGGTCGATCAATATATAGGGGTGAATCTAAACTAACAGAACCTTCTGGGTTATCTAAATTGAGAAGAGCAACGGGAGGTGCGACGATCAAGAATCGCGCATTTTCCACTATCGGCGGCGACTCCTCAACGATATCACCAACAGAAGCATCGCGCGATCGCTCTGCTGCATCCAACTCCGAAAAATCCGACTTTTTCTTTAATACCGGAGTAAGTTCTTCTGGAATCCCTGCCATGCTGATGCTAACGCAACCCAACTTATAGGCACGTTCGATCGACTCCCCCGCCGCCAACGTATCGTAAAAACCTACAGCAAATTCTCGTGCGGCGTTATCTCCCACCGCTTGCTTCATGCCGATAACGTATGGAATGTGACGTGCGATCGCAGCCGCTTGCACTTCTGAATAGCAAGCGTTGAGTATGACGCACTCCACGTACTCATTAAACGCCTCAAACAAAGCTGCCAAAGCCTTGGCATTTACTAGCTTAATCTGCCCCATGCCATCTTCTAGGGCTAAACCGCCTTCTCCTGCACCATGCCCAGAGAAATGTACAATCTCTGGTTTATAATCTAATACGGCTCGCTGCATTTCTCTTGGCGTCACCGCCCACTGTTGCTCCAGTTGGAACTTGTCGGCCTTTTTAGAGCGTTGCAACCCCTCTGCAATTTCCTTCGCCTCTTTCTGTAAGTCCACATGGGTGGTATTTTTGGGGTTGGCAGCCAAAAACAGGATAGTTTTTTTCTTTAAAGGATAAATGCTCATCAATGGAACCTTCACGCTTAGGAGATACAGGAGCTTAACGACACTACCCCAATCAGGGCGAGATATTTCTTGCCTTAACGGTATTTAAGCACAAACATCTTTATTTTTGTTTGTCAGTAAACTGGCAGAAACGATCGCCCTGAGTCAAGCATAACCAATCGAAAACGCGATCGCTACTCTCTAGTAATCATTTGAGCAACCTATTCCAGAAGTGCGATCGGCTTCCCCTTTTGCAGTCATATTTCATAAATATCGAGATTATTTATAGTTTTATTCTCATGCCCGATCCAGGATTTTTTGATTATTATTATTGCCTAAATTAGTACATAAAATCTTCTATACTTCCGCATTTAAGCTGTCGCGCATTTAAATTTTAGGTTCAGGGCGGGCGGGACGCCCACCCCACAAGAGTTTGATTATTTTTTGATATACAAGTTAAATGCAGAACAGCTTACTTAACCCACGCACTCCGAAAAAAAAAACGGGTTTTTTATCAAATCTGTGGATAACAACAATGATTTATTTTAGTTTACTTAAACAATCATTCAATTCCCCTACCAACCATTCTTTCTCAGCTTGCGGCAAAAATAAGCCAAAACAATAGTTACGCGACTTGGCGCGAATCCCGCAAAAAGTCATCGATTTTTTGAGCAATGGCAGATGAATTCCCCTCAACTTTACCCGCTGGATATCTTGAGGACGGATTTGAATTGGTCTAGTGAATTGACGATAATCAGTCCTACACAACCACATCAAAGCATAAAATAGGGTAAATGTTGTTATAGCCAGGATTGATATATTGAAAAATAGCCCAGATAATCTCTGTAGCCAATCGGTTGTAGTGTATTCACAATACAAGCTAGATAGAACAAATCCCAGAATCAAAGAGAATGGAAGTAAAAATTTATAACTCAGATGAATGAACTGGAAAAACCACTTGAGTTTGCTAGGTGAACGATCGGGGTGTATCTTGATTAATAACCACCGTTTAGTGTCAATTAAAGTAATTCGGGATTGGGGCGATCGCTTAAACATTTTGTCGGGATTATTCCCGCTTGGCTGTTCCCCTCGCAGCGCTGACAAAGCATCTTTTGCTGAGTTAAATCGATCTTCAATTGCAGGTTCAATTACCTTCTCTAACCAGTCGGCAAACTCTGGAGAAATAGAGACGATCTCGCGGAATTTTACCTTCAGCTTTTGTCTGGGCAAATCCGATGGAAATTTCTGGGTTAACAAGAAAAGCAGCGTGGTTCCCAATCCATACAAATCTGTTGACAATACAGCTTTTCCTCTGAATTGTTCTGGTGCCATGTAACCGTAGGTTCCGACAACGGTACTGCCTCCAGTAACGGTATGATGGTAAGTATTTTGAACTGCGCCAAAATCCACTAGGAAGACTCGCCCATTTTTTTGCAGAATAATATTTTGAGGTTTAATATCTCGGTGGATAGTAGCAGGTAACAGCGATTGCAGGTAAGTTAGAATTTCTAGCAATTGATAGGCGATATGACGCACTTGCGCTTCATTTGGTTTCCAGCCATTTTCTATCCACTGTGCGAGAGACTTTCCCGGTGCGAATTGTTGGGCGATATAAAAACAACGATCTTGAGAAGTATCAACTTGAAAGTAGTCAATGTAGTGAGGAATTCCCGGATGATTCAATCCCGATAAAGTTTTTGCTTCTCGTTCAAATAACTCGATTTTCTTCCATTCAGTTGTCAGACGCAGGGATAAAGCTTTGAGTGCAACTTTTTGATTGCTGTTTAAATCTACAGCAGCATAGGTGATTCCAACTCCACCCTGTCCTAATTTGCCGATAATGCGATATCTTTCAGCAATGATTTTTTCCGATTGTTGTAGTGTTTTCATATTTTTGTGCCTGAGTTGATTGTGGATGATTAGTAGGTTGCACCGCGAGATATGAGTATTTTGGCTGCTGCTTCTCCGTCGGGGTTCCAGTTGGTTTCTACTATCTTTAGGGGCGTGTCGCCATAGCAGTTTGTAGCGTTGATTGTTGCACCTTTAACAATCAGTAATTTTAAGATTTCTACAGTGCCATAATGTGCGGCTTTGTGCAGGGGAGTTGTGTCACACTTATCTCTATTATTAACATCTGCACCGTTTTTAATTAGCAGTGCAGCAATATCATTGTGTCCGATCGCGATCGCTTGATACAACGGAGTTTGACCGTTCTCATTTTTAACGTTAACCCTTGCGCCATTAGCAATTAGCAGTTGAGCGATATCTTGAGAGCCTTGAGCAACCGCAAGATGCAGGGGAGTTTGAAGCAAGTTATTTTTGGCATTAACGAATGCACCTTTGGCAATGAGTTGTTTGGCTACATCCTCAAGTTTGAAATCGACAGCGATATGCAGTAAAGTTCTGCCTTCTTTGTCTTCACTATTAACATCTGGGTTTTTACTAATTAGCAGCGCCACTGTATCCTGAAGTTTCAGGTCTACGGCGATATCCAGTGGAGTTTTTGTTTGATTATCCTGGATATTAATTTCTGCACCTTTAGCAATCAGCAATTTTAAGATTTCTACAGTGCCATAATGTGCGGCTTTGTGCAGTGGAGTTGTGCCAGATCCATCTATATTATTGACATCTGTACCGTTGTTAATTAGCAGTGCAGCAATCTCATTGTGTCCGATCGCGATCGCTCGATACAATGGAGTTTGACCGTTCGCATTTCTAGCGTTAACCCTTGCGCCATTAGCAATTAGCAGTTCAGCGATATCTTGAGATCCTCGATCCACAGCAAGATGCAGGGGAGTTCTTTTTTCACTATCCAGAATCGCCACATTTGCACCGTCTTTAATTAGCTGTTGTACCAACTCCTTAAAACCTATTTTGGCTGCATTATGTAATAAAGTTGTACCCTTGCCATTTCGGGCATTTTCTTCTTTGATGTTAACTTTTGCGCCCGCAGAGAGTAGTATTTGTGCGATCGCCTTCGATCGCGCCGTATGTAGAGGAGTCAAGCCATTTTTGTTTTTGGCATTGACATCCGCACCTTTAGCAATCAGCAACTTGGCCATTTCAGGCGATCGGGCAAAGAACAGAGGAGTTCTATTAAAATATTGACTTCCTGTCCTGGCGTTAATATCTGCACCTTTAGCAATTAGCGTCTGTGCTACTTTTATGCGATCGAACATAGCAGCGATGTGTAATGGGGTACCGCCATGTGTACCCTTAGCGTTGACATCTACACCCTTGGCAATTAACAATTCTGCCACCTCTTTTGAGCCAGCAAAGTGTAGTAAGTTGTGATCGCCTATCCTGCTATTGGCACTAATACCAAGATCCAGATAATGCCTAATAGTGTTAGTATCTCCCTGGCTGGCAGCCTCGACAACTGCATTGGGGGTAAATCCAATCCGGTTGAGGATGGGATATTTAAAGTGATTGAAAACAGCAACAGTAGCAATAGCAGCAATTCCTATTTTGAGGCGCTTTTTCCATTGCGTCGGATTGGATTTAACGTTAACTATTCGAGGATTGCGAAGAGATTCAAGCGCTTCTTTTGCCGATCGAAAGCGGTTTTCTAAATCTGGCGCGATCGTTTTTCCTAACCAATCGGCAAATGCTGAAGAAATCTGAATTTGAGAGCGAAAATCTTTCTCTAGTATATTTGTTGGTAATTCGGCGGGGGAACGGTGGGTTAGTAAATACAACAATGTCGCTCCTAAACCATATAAATCTGTTGCAGGTACGGCTTGTCCGAGACATTGTTCTGGAGCCATATAACCATAGGTTCCAACTACGGTACTTCCTCGCATTAAAGTATTGTAATAAGTGTTTTGCACTGCTCCAAAATCTACTAAGCAGACTGCCCAGTCTTTTTCTTTGTGGGAATCGAGCGGCGATTTGAAAACAATATTTTCTGGTTTAATATCCCGGTGGATCACAGGTGGTGTCTGTGAATGGAGATAAACTAAAATCTCCAAAATTTGTGTTGCAATGCGTTGAATTTCAGGTTCACTAGCGTGCCAGCCATTTTCGACTAAACTGGCTAGAGATTGCCCTTGGGCCAGTTCTTGTACTATATAAAAACAACGGTTATCGGGAGTATCGACATAAAAATAATCCAAATAACGCGGAATTCCCGGATGATTCAATTTTGATAAAACATTGGCTTCTCGTTCAAAGAGTTCCAGGACTTTCCAGTCATTCATCTTCTGTAAAGACAAAGCTTTGAGTGCGACTCGCTGGTGTGTTTGGAGGTCAACGGCTTCATAAGTTGTGCTACTACCGCCTTCTCCGAGTAGCTTTTTAATTTGATAGTGTTTGACTAAGTTATGGGGAATTTGTTCGACAATATCCATAGCATTATCCTGGGTTGATGAGTACCAAGAAACATTTTATATTTGGGTTTTTGTAACCCAAGTCTTGAAAAATTTATGCAATGTAAATTGAGTGTTTGAGTATATTTCAAACAAGTCAATAGAAAAGTCAATGACGGACTCTGTATATTTGCTTAAATTTCAATTACCGTATTTCTATGGATACCTTACCCAGAATTTTGGAGTGTCATATCACCTTTGGCGAAAATTTACGTACGGGATCTTGATCGTAATCGAGCCGATAATCATAGCCGGCGCGATCGTAAATGCCTGCAAGCAATTCCGGCAAATTAACAATAGGTTCTACATCTTCTTCGCGCAAAGGAAGTTGTCGGTCTTTTTGAGATGCTAGCCAACGTTCGTAGGCTTCTCTATCGCCACTTTCTCTCTCAGCGCCCTCTGCGTCCTCTGCGGTTAATAAAAAATTATAGTGATTTTTGATACACTTTCCGGCTCAACAGTCGATCGAACTCCTCAATTTTCGATGCGGATCTAAAATTCACCTAAAGTTCGACGCCCTTTGGCAAAACCCTTCCTAAGATAGAAGTTGGGGGACGATCGGTCTTTTAGCCGATTCAGGAGCAAGTGTCAAGGACTCCATCGAACCCAAATCTAGAGCAGCAAGACAGGGAGAACATCAAAATCATGGTAAACGCGCCGACAGGGGAAACCCGCCTGGGCCCGATCGATCAGGTGCAATCCTTAGACCGCGATTGCACAACTTTATCCCGTCACGTACTCCAGCAACTTCACAGCTTTTCAACAGATGCTCAGGATCTGAGTGCCCTGATGAATCGCATCGGGCTGGCGGCCAAGCTGATCGCCAGGCGACTTAGCAGAGCCGGATTAATGGCAGATGCTTTGGGGTTTACAGGGGCTACGAACGTGCAGGGAGAATCCGTCAAAAAGATGGATATCTATGCCAATGAAGTGTTTATCTCGGTATTCCAGCAAAGCGGACTTGTCTGCCGCTTGGCTTCGGAGGAAATGGAAAAACCCTACTACATTCCCGAAAACTGTCCGATCGGGCGTTACAGTCTGCTCTACGACCCCATAGACGGTTCTTCCAATCTTGACATCAATCTCAATGTAGGTTCCATATTCAGCATCCGCAAGCAAGAGGGGGACGATGAAGACGGTTCTGCTTCCGACTTGCTGCAACACGGACACAAACAAATAGCGGCCGGCTACGTACTCTACGGCCCGAGTACCATGCTGGTTTATTCGATCGGTCAGGGCGTTCATTCCTTTACCCTCGATCCCAGTTTGGGCGAGTTTATTCTAGCTAACGAAAACATTAAGGTTCCCGATCGCGGCCCGATTTACAGCGTTAATGAAGGCAACTTCTGGCAGTGGGAGGAATCTTTGAGAGATTACATTCGCTACGTACACCGTAGCGAAGGCTACAGCGCCCGGTACGGCGGGGCTTTGGTGGGAGATTTCCACCGGATTTTATTCCAGGGAGGCGTGTTTTTGTACCCCGGAACGGTGAAAAACCCCGAGGGCAAATTGCGCTTGCTCTACGAATCGGCTCCTTTGGCGTTTTTGATGGAGCAAGCCGGCGGGCGGGCAAGTACAGGTATTCAAGACATCTTGGATGTAGTGCCGACCAAGCTGCACGAGCGATCGCCCTTGATTATCGGCAGTAAAGAAAATGTAGCGATGGTCGAGTCTTTTATTCAAGATCGAGCGCGCAATCCTAGAACAGTCCAAGGGTGAAGGAAGAGCGAAGAAGAAAGAAGGAAAAGGGCAGAAGGAAGAGGGCAGAAGGAAGAGGATTTTAACTTATAACTTTCAACTCCCAATTGCCAATTCCCAATTGCCAATTCCCAATTTTGACTTAGCAATTCCTAATTTTGACTTAGCAATTCCCAATTTTCACTTTCCAATTTTCAATTCCAAATTATCAACTATCAAATTGTAGGAGTTACAGTAATGACGGCAACGCCAACGAATCACCTGTTAGAAATCAAAGAAATTGGCCAAAGCATCTGGATGGACAATTTGACTCGCGATCTGATCGAGTCGGGCGAACTCAAACAGATGATTGAAAGTCGGGGACTGCGCGGGATTACATCTAATCCGGCTATTTTTGAGAAAGCGATCGCGGGTAATGTGATTTACGACGCGGATATCGAAGCGGGCATCCGGGCGGGTAAATCTGTAATGGACATTTACGAATCTCTGGTATTTGAAGATATCCGCAACGCTTGCGACATCTTCGCTCCAGTTTACGCAGAGTCGAAGGGTTTGGACGGTTACATTAGCATTGAAGTGCCACCGACGATCGCCAACGACACAGAAAGCACGATTAGCGAAGCCATGCGCTATTACCAAGCCCTCGGCAAAGAAAACGTGATGATTAAGATTCCGGGAACCGCTGAAGGTTTGCCCGCAGTCGAGCGAGTCATCAGCGAAGGCATTAACGTTAACGTGACTTTGCTGTTCTCCGTTGACAGCTACGTCGAAACCTTCTGGGCTTACATTCGCGGTTTGGAAGCGCGGGTGGCTAAAGGTTTGGATGTGAGCAATATTGCTTCTGTTGCCAGTTTCTTCTTGAGCCGGATCGACATTAATATCGATGGCAAGATTGACGAGAAACTCAAAAATGTCACAGATATTTCCACAAAAGCTAGACTGGAAGCGGTGAAGGGGAAAGTGGCGATCGCCAATGCGAAGATAGCTTACCAGAAGTATAAAGAGATCGTCGCGAGCGATCGCTGGCAAGCTTTAGCAGCCAAAGGAGCGAAAGTGCAGCGCTTGCTGTGGGCTTCCACCAGCACCAAAAACCCCAACTACAGCGATGTCATGTACGTCGATGAACTAATCGGCCCGGAGACCGTTAACACTTTGCCACCGAACACCGTGGAAGCTTGTTTCGACCACTGCGATGTCGCACCCCGGATTGAGAACAACGTTGAAGAAGCTTACACGCTGATCCAAAGTCTCCAAGATCCCGACATTGACATCAACTTGGACAAAGTGATGGAAGACTTGCTCCTCGATGGGATTGCAAAATTTGTCGGGCCCTTCCAATCCCTGATGGATTCCTTGCAAGAGAAAGTCCAGAAGTTGTCACCCGTCGCTTAGGCAGATATCTGTATCCTGAAAGGCAGAAGCATTTAGGAATCGGAATAGATAATTATTTGGGTTCTTAAATGCTGAGTCTTAAATCCTCTCTAGGAATTTTGAGATTAATGGATGTCATAGTTCCTAGAGAGCAAAATCCTCTGCCTCCTCTAGCAGTATTAAGAATCGATTAACTCTCTCACCCAGCAACTAGCAGAAATGACCGCAAACTATCATGGTGTCTTGGCAGGGTTAACACCACTAGAACAAGGAAAATAAATAATGGTAACGCTACTTGAAAATCCACTGCGCGTCGGTTTGCGAAAAGAACGGGTGCCGGAACCACAAATTCTGGTAATCTTCGGAGCTTCAGGGGATCTCACCCAGCGCAAACTGGTACCTGCAATTTATCAGATGAAGCGCGATCGGCGCTTGCCCCCGGAAACTACCGTCGTGGGAGTAGCCCGCCGCCCTTGGAGTCACGATTACTTCCGAGAGCAAATGCGCGAAGGCATTGAAGAATTTGGCGGCGGCATTGGCAATGAAGAATTTTGGCAAGATTTCGCTAAAGGTTTGTACTACTGTCCCGGCGACATTGACAACCCGGAAAGCTATCAAAAACTCAAAGCTTTCTTAGCGGAACTCGACGAAGAAAGGAGAACTCGCGGCAATCACATATTTTATCTCTCAGTTTCCCCGAACTTTTTCCCAGAAGCAATTAGGCAACTGGGCGCGGCTCAAATGTTGGTTGACCCAGCAAAACACCGCTTGGTAATTGAAAAACCCTTCGGCCGCGACTTGAGTTCGGCAAAAGCTCTCAACCGAGTGGTGCAGCAGGTTTGCCAAGAACAGCAAGTTTACCGGATCGACCACTATTTGGGTAAAGAAACTGTTCAGAATTTAATGGTATTCCGGTTTGCTAACGCGATTTTTGAACCCCTGTGGAACCGGCAATTTGTCGATCACGTACAAATTACAGTTGCAGAAACAGTAGGCGTAGAAGACCGGGCGGGTTACTACGAATCATCTGGGGCGTTGCGGGATATGCTGCAAAACCACTTGATGCAGATTTTCTGTCTGACGGCGATGGAACCGCCGAACTCGCTCGACGCTGACAGCATCCGCACCGAAAAGATGAAAGTTCTGCAAGCAACTCGCTTGGCCGATTTGAATAACTTGGACTTCTCAGCGATTCGGGGTCAATATTCCGCAGGTTGGATGAAGGGCAAACAGGTGCCGGGATATCACGAAGAACCGGGGGTTGCTCCCAACTCGACAACGCCGACTTTTGTGGCGATGAAGTTTATGATTGACAACTGGCGCTGGCAGGGAGTGCCTTTTTACCTGCGAACCGGCAAACGGTTGCCGAAAAAAGTTAGCGAAATTGCGATTCAGTTCCGCGAAGTTCCGCTGCTAATCTTTCAGTCCGCGGCCCAACAAACTACTCCTAACGTTTTGACTATGCGCGTGCATCCGAACGAGGGGATTTCGCTGAGGTTTGAGGCGAAAATGCCGGGGCCGGATTTGCGGACGCGGACGGTGGATATGGATTTCAGTTACGGTTCTTCCTTTGGGGTGACATCTTCGGATGCTTACGATCGACTGTTAATTGACTGTATGCTGGGCGACCAAACTTTGTTTACCCGTTCTGATGAAGTGGAAGAAGCTTGGCGGGTGGTAACACCGGCTCTGATGGAGTGGGAATCGTCCAACGACCAAGATTTGGTTCCTAAATACGAAGCGGGTACTTGGGAACCGGCGGAAGCAGAACTGCTAATTAACAGAGACGGCCGCAAGTGGCGCAGACTTTAAGAGTGATTGGTCAGCAGTTATTAGTCATTCGTTATTGGTCAGCATTAGTATTAGTGATTAGCTAATAACTACTAACTAATAACTACTAACTAATAACTACTAACTAATGACCCAGGACTAATAACCAATGAGTAATGACTGATAACAAGGGAGAGAAGATTTATGACGATGACACCTATGAAAGCTCCGCCTCTAGTTTCGCTGCAAAATCCTAAAGATGTGTCGCTCGACCAGATAGAGGCCGAATTGAGTCAAATCTGGGAAAGTTACAGAGAATCGGGGTCGAAAGGGGATGTTCCGATCGCTAGTAGGGCAACAACTTTTACTTTTGTAGTCTATGAACCCGAAGAAACTCAGCGGTTATTAGCGGATCTGGGGTTTTACGACGGGCCGGTGGACGGTATTACCGGGCCGATGACGGCATCTAGCATCAGGGCGGCTCAAAAAGCTTACGGGCTGCCGAGAACTGGCAAACCTAATGCTGAATTGCTGGCGACTTTGCGGGAAGAAGTGGCTCGCAAAAATTCCAATGGCGAGGAGATGGGATCGAGTGGTTTGGGTTCCGGGGGTTCGGGGGTGGCTGACGCGATCGTGGCTGCCAATCCCTGCCGGATTATTGCTCTGTGCCCGACGGCGGGGGAAGATACAGGCGTGCAGGCTCAAGTGGCTGCTTATTGTCCTGTCCACAAGCGCACCACTGGCAATCTGATCTGCTGCGAGTATATTACGCTCCGGGGTACGGAAGAGGCGCTGGAACGGGTGAGCGGCATCGTGACGGCGTTGACGATCCCCGATTTGCCGACGCTGCTGTGGTGGAAAGCGAATCCTGATGCCGATCGAGGTTTGTTCCAGCGACTGGCGGCAATTAGCAGTTCTGTGATTGTTGACTCTAGCAGCTTTGCCGAGTGTGAAGCGGAATTGCTGTTGATGCAAAGTCTGATCGAGGAGGGAATTCCGATCGCGGATCTGAATTGGCGCCGGCTGGCCGCGTGGCAGGAGTTGGCTGCTGAGGCTTTTGACGCCCCGGAACGTCGCGCTGCGATTCGGGAAATCGATCGGGTGACGATCGATTACGAACAGGACAATTCTACGCAAGCGCTGATGTATTTGGGTTGGCTGGCGAGCCGGCTTCAGTGGCGTCCGGTTGCTTTCAAACAAGAAGAGGGCGATTACCAAATCAAGCGAATTAAGTTCGCCGGGCCGGACGAACGGGTTGTAGAAGCCGAGTTGGCTGCTATTCCTACTGCTGATACGGGCGATGTCCCGGGCGATTTGATTGCTCTGCGTTTGAATTCTACGAACGAAAAGGCTGACTGCGGTACAGTTCTATGTTCGGAAGTGGGTGGCTGTATGCGGATGGAAACGAAGGGTGGCGCTCAAACCGATCGGTTTAACCAGGTGAGTCCTCTGTTCGATCAGGTGACGGAACACTTGCTGGGCCAGCACTTGCAGAGTTGGGGCCGGGATGTGCTTTACGAAGAAAGTTTGGCAGTGACGGCTCAAATGCTGAAGTTAGCTAAGCGGTAAAAAGAAGGAAGAAGGAAGAAGGAAGAAGGAAGAAGGATTGAGTTAATATTCAGTGGGGCAGGCAATGTCTGCCCTACTTTTTTAGGGGTTATGAGTTATGAGTTATGAGTTTTGAATTAATCATGTTATTTAACTCAAAACTCTAAATTACTTCCCAAAAGCCACTAAATTACCTCTCTTCTTCTCATTCTTCCTTCGCGCCCTTCGCGTCTTCGCGGTTCGTTAAATATGTATTTTTTGTAACTAATCTAGAACTATGACTTTAGTAATTGCTGGCGAACGCAGCGGTGCGGGAAAGACTACTGTAACGATCGCCCTTTTAGCTTATTTAATCCGTCGCGGCTTGAATGTTCAATCTTTTAAGGTAGGCCCGGATTACATCGATCCGATGTTTCATGCTTTTGTAACTGGTCGGCCCTGTCGGAATTTAGACGCGATATTAACCTCTGAATCTTATGTAAAAAAGTGTTTTTCTCGTCATATTCAAGCTGTCGATTATGCCTTAGTTGAAGGGGTAATGGGACTATTTGATGGAGTGAGTCGAAGGAATCAGGAATCACGAAGCCAGGACACGGATTTTGACACGGATACACGGATTAATTATCGAAAAGAAGAAGGCAATTATGATTTTTCCTTTGCTTCTACGGCTCATGTTGCTTATTTGCTGAATTTGCCGGTATTGTTTGTGATAGATTGCAGCAGGCTCTCTGGTTCTGTGGCTGCGATCGCGCACGGTTTTCGTTCTTTTAACCCTGACCTTAAATTCGCTGGTTTGGTGCTGAATCGGGTGGCGAGCGATCGACATTTGGAACTGCTTCAAGATGCTCTCCAACCGCTCAATTTACCGATTTTGGGCGTTTTGCGTAGGGATGAGGCTGTTACTATTCCCGATCGACATTTGGGGCTAATTCCTGCTGAGGAGTTGCCGAATCTTCATGCTGCGATCGATAAACTGGCTGATTTGGCTGCTGTTAGTTTTGACTGGGAGCAACTTTTGCCTTTGTTGGCTGCAACTCGAAATGGGGGGGGTGAGGGGTCGGAGCAACTTTTGGGTAGACACAATCTCCCTTCCGGGATTATAACTAAAAAAGAGGATGTTGTCAACTCTTTAGGAAAACAATTGGGAGTGAGGATTGCAGTTGCGCGCGATCGGGCTTTTAATTTTTACTATCAGGACAATCTTGATTTGTTGGAAGAGTTGGGTGCGGAGTTAGTATTTTGGAGCCCGCTTGATGATGCTGTTTTTCCTGACAATGTGCAAGGGTTATATTTTGGTGGTGGTTTTCCCGAAGTTTTTGCTCAAAAATTGAGCGGTAATGTTTTAATTCGGGATGCGGTAAAAAGTGCTATTTTTTCGGGAATGCCGACTTATGCGGAGTGCGGCGGTTTGATGTATTTGTGCGATTCTATTGTAGACTTCGATGGCAATTCTTGGCCAGGGGTGGGTGTGTTGGAAACTGCTGCTGCGATGGGAAAGCGTTTGACGCTGGGATACCGAGAAGCTGTGGCGGTGAGGGATAGTTCGGTGTTAACTGCTTTTGATGAGGTTTGGGGACATGAGTTTCATCGATCGCATTTAACTGTGGAACCGACTAATCCAGTTTATCACAGTTGGAGGTATGGGAAGCGAGGGGAAGTTGAGGCGGTTGCTGAAGGTTGGGGAGTTTGTCAGGTGCACGCTTCTTATTTGCATTTGCATTGGGGTGCTCGTCCTGATATTCCGGCTCGTTTTTTGCAGCAGTGTGCTGATTTTGATTGTAAGGGTGTTTTGGGCGATCGAGCTCAATTAATATCTTTTTAACGAACCGCGAAGACCGAAGGACACGAAGGAAGAGAATGAAGAGGAAGCAGAAGATAGGTACTGTCTGTAGCGCTTGGGCAGTAAATCAATTAAGTTTTTTGTGAAACAAGTGGCAAAGCCTGTTCCTGGCTGCGCCCAGAGTATAAATCCAGTGTTCTTACTATTTATATTAGAATATTTATGACGGAGAAAGCTAGGGGTGTTGGGATTTATGAGCGAATCAATTTCGACTAAGCAGTTATCCGCACAATGGGTGACACCGGAGAATTTTCGGAGTTACGGTCAAGTTATCTGTGCGGCGGTTGATGGCAAGTCTTTCGATGCTGAGGATGCTCAGTTAAATTTGCAAAATGGTATTCCTAGATTTTACATTATGCGGCTGCATCATAAAGGTCGCAAGTTTGGCAAAATTACACGACACATTCAATGTACTCAGTGTTTGGGTTCTTTGGAGGGGAAGGATTGGTTGATGGCGGTTGCGCCTCCTGGGGATAGCTATAAACCGAGTTTAGAGGATATGGCTGCTTTTCGGATTCCGGGCAATTGTTTTATTAAGTTAGATGTGGGTACTTGGCACGCTGGGCCGTATTTTGATGCGGATTTTGTTGATTTTTACAATCTGGAGTTGAGCAATACTAATGTGGTTGACCATTTTAGCTTTGATTTGGTGAAAAATCACAATCTGGAGTTTGAGATTGTCTGAGTTTGGCGATTTGTAGTTGCGCTTTCTTCGGGGTGATTCTCGTTAGAGGTTGGTTTTTTGAGTAAGATTTTTTAACCGCAGAGGGCGCAGAGGACGCAGAGGAGGAGAAGGAGGGGGTTCGCAAGTGATTGGGGAATTTTTTTGGTCTCACTAGGCTGAGTAGCAACTAGGAAAGATCACGTTTACAAGTGTTAAATTTAGGTGCAATTGTCATGCCTGAGCAAAAGTATAGCATTGTTCTGCGCCAATGTCGTTTGTTAGGTGCGATCGACGATCGCCCAACGGTAGATATTGCTATCGAGGATGACCAAATAGTCGCCGTTTCGCCGCACATCTCAGAACTTGGCGAACGCGAAATCGACATTCAAGGCAATTTAGTTAGTCCTCCTTTTGTGGAGTCGCACATTCATCTCGATTCGGCTTTGACTGCGGGGGAACCGCGATGGAATCAAAGCGGCACTTTGTTCGAGGGAATTCAAATTTGGGGGGAACGAAAGCAAGGTTTAACTCTGGATGATGTCAAAAAACGGGCTGTTGAAACTTTAAGGCTGCAAGCGTCTCAAGGGATTTTGTTTGTCAGGAGTCACGCTGATGTTAGCGAACCGACGCTGACTGCTTTGCAAGGACTTTTGGAAGTTCGAGAACAAGTCAAAGATTGGATGACTCTGCAAGTTGTGGCTTTTCCCCAAGACGGGATTTATGGAAGTCCAGAAAATGACAAACTTTTAGAGAAATCTCTGGATATGGGTGCGGATGCTGTGGGCGGAATTCCCCATTATGAGTTGACGCGGGAAGATGGGGTGAAGTCGGTTGAGCGAATTTTTGAACTTGCGGAAAAATACAATAGATTAATAGATGTTCACTGCGATGAAATCGATGATGAACAGTCGAGATTTTTGGAAGTTGTAGCAGCTTGTGCGATTAGAAGCGGGGCTGGTTCGCGGGTGACGGCTAGCCACACGACGGCTTTCGGTTCTTATAACAATGCTTATGCTTTTAAGCTGATGGGAAGTTTGGCAAAATCGGGAATTAATTTTATTGCCAATCCTTTAATTAATATCACCCTGCAAGGCCGCGCTGATACTTATCCCAAACGCCGTGGGGTGACGCGAGTTAAGGAGTTGTGGCTGCAGGGATTGAATGTGAGTTTTGGCCACGACTGTGTGCAAGATCCTTGGTATAGTTTAGGTACGGGAAATATGTTGGATGTCGCTCATATGGCGGTTCATGTTTGTCAGATGACGGGAATGGCTGAGATTGCAGCTTGTTTTAATATGGTCACTGTCAACGGTGCTAAAACTCTCAATCTGGGAGATGACAATTATGGGATAGATGCGGGGAAACCTGCAAATTTGATTGTGTTGGATGCTGATGATTGTTACGATGCAATTAGGAGGCGCGCTGCGGTTCGGTATGTGATTTCACGCGGAAAGTTGCTGGCGGAAACTGCACCTGCTAAAATTAGTTTTTATGGTATTTGACAAACAATATTTGAAGCTGTTAAATTGTGAATCAAGGTGCTATTCCCGATGAGAGTCCTAGAAATTTGCAGGAGCAACTGCTACTGCAAGATGCTAAGGCTGGTAATTGCAAAGTAATTCGTCGCGGTACAGATAGATTGTTGGGGGATGCGCCGAGACTTATTGCTGTTTATAGCGGGAATTCTGAAGATTGGGATAAAATGACAAGTATTGAGGCTTTTGAAATTAATGGAGCTTCCGTACAAGTTCATTGGTTTCGGAACAGTCAGACTCTTCAAGATGTGGAGTTTAAGTTCAAGCGACAGTATCCCAAAATTGCTCCTAAAAATTTGTAGGTCATCAAGTTATGAAAATTCGTTGTATTGCTAATACGGGTGAATCTCTCCCTGAAAAATATATAGATCCGCCACGCGGTTACACTAAAAAAATTAAGTTGTCATTAACAATAGGCAAAGAATATGTTGTTTACGCTATCCGAGAATGGCAAGGTAGTATTTGGTACTACATCTGCGACGATATTTTTAGCTATTATCCGATGGAGAATCCGGCACCGATGTTTGAAGTGGTTGACAGTAGAGTTTCTAAGTATTGGCGGTTTGAACTTTCGCCCAATGGCTTGTTAATGATAGCGTTTGAACAGTGGTTTACAGATCCTTATTTTTATGATAAGCTGACAGACCAAGAAGAGGCGGAGGTTGAGATTTTTGAGAAGGTTAAGGAATTGATGGATGCTGAGGATTTTGCTTTGCATCCGCTTGATGTTGCAGTTGAGAAGTTGGGGGAAATTGTCAGTGTTTGAGTTGGAAAAGTGCGCTTATCGCAAATTATTTGTTTACCACCTTGACTCAGATACCTTCAAATGGTATCAAATAGGAAGGAGCAGAATTTTGTGAAATAAAATGAACGAAAAAATTGAATCCAATAATAACTATGAGACAGTTGGTGATGATGATGTTTTGTTATTCGATGAAGCTACTTTTATGGTGCGTAAGTTTAAAAAGTTAACCGCCAGCAAGTTTAGTAAGATACTTGGGTATTATGTAGAACATAATCTCCAAGGAGGTAAAAAGCAGATAATTGATTGTATGAACGAGCTGCGGATTAACGAACAAATAATAATTTTGGGATCTGAAATAAACTGGAACTCCCCTAAAGAAGGAATCGATTGTCAAGTTCTCAAAATAGGTTCTAAGGGTTGGCAAAAAGGAAAGATTAAAATAGAAGTTAATGAAAATTTACAGTTGGGTGAAACACAGGTATGTATAAAGTTTTGTGCTGATGAACCAGTAGAGCCAAAATCGCCTTTAGATGATATCAGACAATCCGAGGAATACAAAAAACTGAGCAATAACAACTGACAGCCCGATCGCGATTACAATACAATAATCGATCGCACTTATATCTGAACCTGAGATTTTTAACCGCAGATGGGGGCGGATGTACGCGGATGTACGCTGATGTTTTTTTGGGAGGGACTCATGGTAAATGTAGAAGAATATGTCGATCGCACCGCCGAACTGATAAACTTACCCTTAGACCCGGAACATCGTCCAGGCGTTGTGGTAAACTTCGAGAGGATAGCTGCGATCGCCCGACTCGTTACTGAGTTTCCTTTACCCCCAGAAGTAGAAGTCGCGCCGGTGTTTGAACCTTAGATTTTTAACCGCAGATGAGGGCCGATGAACGCAGATGAACGCAGATGTTTTTTAGATAAGGCTGATGCGGTTGCTACGGCAGCGGCGGTTAAATCGGGTAAGGTTACGGCTACAGTGGCGGTAAATGCTGCTTTGGAACGGATTGCTGTTAAGGATAAAGCTTTTAATTGCTTTACTGCAATCACTGCATCAAGCGCACTCGCAGCAGCCGAAAAAATAGATAATTCGATCGCAAATAACGAAAACCCAGGCCCTTTAGCAGGCGTTCCCTTCGCAGTCAAAAACCTGTTCGACATCGGCGGAATTACCACTCTAGCAGGGTCAAAAATCAACGCTGACAATCCTCCGGCTACCCAGGACGCGGCGGTGGTCGCCAGACTCAAACAAGCCGGGGCTGTGCTCGTAGGTACTCTCAACATGGATGAGTACGCCTACGGTTTCGTCACGGAAAACAGCCACTACGGGCCGACTCGGAATCCCCGCGATACTACGCGCATCGCCGGCGGTTCCAGCGGCGGTTCTGCAGCAGCAGTCGCCGCCGGTTTTGTACCCTTCACTCTCGGTTCTGATACTAACGGTTCCATCCGCGTACCGGCTGCTTTGTGTGGTGTCTTTGGGTTTAAGCCTACTTACGGCCGTTTGTCCAGGGCTGGCGCTTATTTATTTTCGGGTAGTTTGGATTGTGTGGGGCCGTTTGGGCGATCGATCAGAGATATGGCGCTGCTGTACGATATCCTGCAAGGCCCTGATTCTCGTGACCCAGTTTGCACTCAACGCCCGCCAGAACTGTGTTCGCCGCAGTTAAATCAAGGCATCGAAGGATTGCGAATTGCTGTTGCTGACGGGTATTTCGCCACAGGAACTCAACCGGAAGCAATGGATGCTGTAGAAATAATTGCTAAAGCCTTGACAAATATATTGGATTGTGGTATATGGACAGAAAAAACAACAAACCCCCCAAAAATAGGGGGGCTTGCAACTGTCAGCATACCGGAATCCGATCGCGCCAGGGCTGCGGCATTTATCATTACCGCTTGCGAGGGGGGAAACTTGCATTTAGACAATTTGCGATCGCGCCCTCAAGACTTCGATCCTGCCACGCGCGATCGCTTTTTAGCGGGAACCCTGATCCCTGCGACTTGGTACTTGCAAGCCCAGAGATTCAGACAGTGGTACCGCGATCGAATTCGCGAAATATTCCAACAAACAGACATCATCCTCGCACCCGCAACCCCGATAGCTGCCCCTGAAATTGGCGTCGAGAAAATGGTAATAGCCGGACAAGAAATCTTAGTGCGTCCCAATCTCGGACTGTTCACCCAACCCCTATCATTTATTGGCTTGCCCGTTCTTTGCGTGCCCGTACAGCGGCCCGGCGCTTTGCCCTTGGGGGTACAAATTATTGGTGCTCCCTACAGCGAAGCGGTGATTCTCCGAGTCGCTGCGGTACTAGAATCGCAAGGCATTATATCTGCCGAATCAATTTAGTGCTAATAATTCTAGGGCTTGTTATTGCGGTGAAAGCGTCTCTTAGTCCTTCTGGCAATAGCTTTGCGCTTCTGCTTTTCCAACGGAGTTTCAAAGTGGCGGTGCTTTCTCATGTCGGGGAAAATACCCGCTTTAGAAACTTGTCGCTTAAACCGTCGCAGGGCTGACTCAATCCCTTCATTTTCGCCTATTACAACTTGGGTCATTATTTCTCCTTAGTGTTTGTCAGATCAAGTTTTATCATATCAAGGTTTTTGACCGCGCGACCTGTTGAAGGTCGGGCGATCGGCCAAAACCCCAAAATTATAGCAAATCCGCGGCCATTACCGCTCTTGATTCTTTAGTTTGCACAGCCAGACTTTGTATGTCAAGGCGCGAATTAGATTCGCGCGGTTGAATCAGTTTGGGCTATCAACTGATTTTCCTGCCGCAGGTAAGCTTGAATAAACGGGTCTAATTCGCCGTTCATTACATCTGCGATGGCGGTTGTTTCCACCCCTGTACGCAAATCCTTGACCATTTGATAGGGGTGAAAAACATAGTTGCGAATTTGCTGGCCCCAAGCCGCCTCCACCATATCGCCGCGAATCTCGGCAATTTCCGAAGCCCGCTGTTCCTTAGCAATCACCAACAGCCTAGCCTTGAGTAATGCCAAAGCTTTTTCCTTATTTTGCAACTGACTGCGTTCTTCTGTACAGCGGACGGCCAAACCAGTAGGAAGGTGAACGATGCGGACTGCGGTTTCTACCTTGTTAACATTTTGCCCGCCCTTGCCGCCAGCGCGGGAAGTAGTGACTTCCAAATCTTTTTCTGGAATGTCCAACTGTACGGATCGATCGAGAATTGGCATCACTTCGACGCCAGCAAAACTGGTTTGACGCTTGTCGTTAGCATTAAAAGGCGAAATTCTGACCAAACGGTGAGTGCCTTTTTCCGATCGCATATAACCGTAAGCGTAGCGGCCGACAATTTCCAAAGAAGCAGATTTAACACCTGCTTCCTCTCCCTCGGAAATTTCCATTAAATGTACTTTGTAACCTTGACTTTCCCCCCAGCGGGTGTACATCCGCAGCAGCATTTCCGCCCAATCTTGAGCATCTGTACCGCCGGCCCCGGCGTTAATTGTCAAAACAGCGCCGCCTTCATCGTAGGGCCCAGATAGTAATTGTTGCAGTTCCCACTGGTCCAGTTCGCGGGTTAACTGAGAAAGACTCGATGAGGCTTCTTGGAACAGGGACTCGTCGGCTTCTAACTCCAGCAGTTCTAAAATAGCTCTAGCGTCTTCTAAGCTAGTTTGCCAATTGCTGTATTGTTCTAAGTGAGATTTGAGGTCATTGAGTTCTTGGAGAGTTTCTTGAGCTCGATCTTGGTCGTCCCAAAATGCTGGTTGGGCGCAGATTTGCTCTAAGTCTTGAATTTTGGCTGTGAGTGCGGGGATGTCAAAGATAGTCCTGGGTTGTACCCAGTCGATCGGACAATGTTTCGATATTGTGTTTGATGTCTAGAACTTCCACTGTGAGTTCTCCTAGTTGTGGGGTGTATTTTTAAGTTTAGCTGAAATTGGGATATTTCAACAAACAAAATGTTATTGCTTCTTCCTGATTAGATATAGTGCGAACCCGTTGAATTAAAAACTTTACCGCATTAAAAATTCCCCATTCAAAAAAAGTTGCTATAATCTAAAATCAGGTTAACGCTCTCAATGGAAGTTAACTGCCATGATTTCCCCAGAACTAAAATTAAGCTTGCCGTCCACCGAAGACCTGCCCTGTTCGGACGATACGCCTGTGGATAACGAAGACCAGAATCTGCTACCCAACCTATTGTTGTTTGTCCTGACCGGTATTTGGTCCGATCGCATGGATTGGTACTTTGGGGTGGATATGGCGGTGTATCATACCACAGGAATAAGTCCCAAAGTGCCTGTCGTCCCCGACGGGTTTCTCAGTTTGGGGGTGGAGCGCCGAAAAGGAGGCAAATCTCGCCGCAGCTATGCTGTCTGGGAAGAAAACGAGGTTGTGCCGATCTTAGCATTGGAAATGGTGTCTCACAAACCCGGTGGAGAGTACGACGATAAAATGTCGATTTATGCCGGGTTAGGGGTTTTGTACTACATTATTTACAACCCCGAATTTTGGCGGCGCGATCGGCATCAACCGTTTGAAGCCTACAAGCTGATTGACGGGCAGTACCGGCAGCAGATTGGCGAACCCTATTGGATGCCAGAAGTGGGATTGGGCATAGGGCGATCTCAGCAAGTTATTGGGGGCATAGAGCAAGAAATTTTGGTTTGGTACGATGAGTCTGGAAATATCTATCCCCTGCCGGATGTAGCGGCGGGGCAGATGCGCGAAGAGTTGAGGGTAGAACGACAGCGAGCCGAACGTTTAGCTGAGTATTTGCGATCGCAAGGGATCGATCCCGATAACCTGCCTGAATCGTGACATGAAATTCGATCGGCTTCACCGCATTCTTCCTTCTATTTTGTGACAACAGTCCACAGTCAACAGTCAACAGTCAACTGACTTCTTATATATATTGCGAACCTGTTGAATTGAAAGTTTTACCGCATTCGTGAGCGCATACATCCAACCTTTTAGAACAGGAAAAACTTTTTGTGAGGTCTTCGCGAAACCAATCTCTTGCGATCGCGTCTTTCACCGATTGAGTTCTCAGAGAATTAAAGCCATTTCCGTACTTTTCAATTAAAGCCAGCATTTGCGGTCTGTAAGTGTGGTTATAAACAGCGTATTTAGTATGACTTACCCAACAGCAAGGCCAGAGTTCCGCTTCAAAACTGATGAAAATCTCTTGGGTGGCTTGAGTTTGACAGCTAATTTCTACATTGCGGTAGTAATTATTTAGGCTACCAAATTTTTCTACAGCTTGGATAAATTGGTCTCCCTGTGGATTTTTATATTGTTCCAATGATGGGGGTTGGAGTTCTTCGCTGGCTGGCTTTGATGGGATAGGCTGAGTTTGAGCGGGTGCTTGAGAGATTTCGATAGCTATAGCTTGATACCAAGCATAATTGGCTTTTTCTGGTTGCCCCAACTGTGTCAAAACTTGAGCTAAATTGCGATAAGCTCCAGCAAAATTGGGTTTAAGCTCGATCGCCTTTTGGTAATAAGCACTAGCTGGCTGCCACTGTTGCTGTTGAGCATAAAGACTGCCGACATTAGCATAAACTTCTGGAAAATTAGGCTGAATTTTGAGGGCTTTGGCGTAACAATCTGCTGCTGCTTGCATCTGCCCCATAGCTTGAACAGCATTTCCTAAAGTTTTCCAGGCTGCTGCAAAATTAGGCTGAATTTTTAGGGCTTGTTGGCTGGCTGCGATCGCCTCTGAGAGCTGTCCTTGTTTCAAAAAGTCCTCAGCTTGTTGGTGCAACCCAACAGCGGTCTGTGTTTGATTTTGAGGGGCTGACGCATTAGTTGTTGCTGGTTGGTTGGGGCGATCGCTCTTAGCATCTACCTGAGAGTTTTCTGCCTTCTGAGGCTGTTGATTTGCGGACTCTTTGTCATAAATCTCTTTCGCCACAAAACGAGAGGTAGCTTTCGGTACAAACTCGACAAATCCTAGTTGTTGGGCTAAATCCCGCGCTGCTTCTACTTGGTGCTGGTTGTGTTCAAATATCAAGTAATGCCATACAGCTTTTCCGCCAGCTTGGATAAAGGCATTAACCGACTGCATTATCCTGTCCCAGTTGGTATTTTGGCGGTAGATGCTGTTAGTATCTGCCAACCCGTCGATACTAAAAATTACGCGATCGTGTTCTCCTGTCATCGCCTGTGCCAGGGCTTGCCACCAGTCTGGATTGCGTCCGCTACCATTGGTGTACAGGCTGATATGAGGAACTCCCATGCGGTGCAAATACTCGATCGCGGGAATTGTGGTATTGCTAGTCATAGCATCGCCGTAGTTGCCGCACATATACACCAAATCCAACTGAGAGCAAAACTCTTGTGGGAAAATTCTCTCAATATCCTCCATCTTTAATTCCGCCCCCGGCAAAATCGGGTTGTCGGTGCGGGGACACTGCGGGCAAGCTGCATTGCACCTGGAGGTAATTTCTACGCTGACTCTTCTGATATCTTCATATTTTAAGTACATGAGTTTTCCCCGATTAATTTGTGATTAATATTGAAATCGCGATCGACACAATTAGATAACAAGAACTTTGATTGAGTGATTAAAAATTAAAATTATACCTTATGCCTGCCGACTGTGAACATGATATAAGTTTTTTGTATGAGGGACAGAGGAGGCGATGACGACTATCTTGATTCCAAATCTTAATAAAAAAAACCGCGGCCCGATGTCGATCGAGCCGCGGTTTTTTTTAATAAGCTAAAGTTTCAATTAATCGCGGCTGTTGATAGCAATCAGCAGGCGCAGAATGAAAATGAACAAGTTGATGTAGGTCAAGTACATCGACAGAGCGGCGGGCAAATACTGGTCGTCGCGGTAGCTGCGGGGTAATATGTAAAAATCGACGATCGCAGCGCCGGCAAATATAAACACGCCGATGCCAGAAATGCCAATTTCCAACCAGGTTGGGGTGTAGACGCCAAATAGAGAGAGCAGAAACTGACCGCCAACGACGACTAACAAAGCAATCACACCTAAACTGATAGTTTTGGTGAGGGCCATGCCGTCTTGTTCAGAAAGGTTGGAGCCAATTTGGCGGGCGGCGATAAAGGTAATGCCGCATCCGAGAGCCGCAAAAGCGATGCCGGAGATGCCGACGCCTTGGGTTCTGAGGGCTGTAAATACCAATCCGCTGAGAGTGTAGCCGGAAAGCAGGCTGTAGGTTGCCAGCAGGGGCAAGGCGGTGTTTTTGTTGCCTTGTTCGGCGGCGCCGCGGGCGATGAAGAAGAGAATTAATTCTACGACGATCGCGGCAATGAAGGTGGGAAAGAAGATCCCGGGATAGTTACGGATCACTCCGAGGCCGCCGTAGGTGCCGACAGCAGTTAAGACAAGTCCGCCGCCCACGAAGGGGAGAGCGTTGGAGATGACGTTCGGGCCTACCAGCGCGTGGTTTTTGGCCTCGCGCACGGCTTCGCGGAAATTGCTAGTGTTACTCACGAGGATTTACCTAATTTTGGCTGAGAATTGCTATCTATCATTTTGACAGCTTTACACTTTGTTTGCAAAATCTGAAAGAGTTTAAAGATTTGATAAAGAAGGGGGGTGAAATCACTCCCAACCAGGGCTCGATTGTTTATAATCGACTGCGTACAGGTCTGTGCCGTGTTGCTGTGTGGCACCGTTGCGCCTCGCTCCAAAGCTATAGAGTTTAAAGGGCCGGCCCTATCTGCGGCCAAGGGCTAGCTTAAAGTCGATCGAATCACAGATAGCTGAAGTCAATCTATTTGGGAGGGGGGATTTACGATTGGGGATTAAGGAGTATATGCTAGAGGCAGGGGCCACAGTTGATTTTAGGTTGTTGATTTGCGACTTAGTTGAAACTAGGGACCAGAAACTTCAATAATCTAAAATATAAAATATAAAATATAAATAAAATCTAAAATCTAAAATCGGTTCCGTTAATGGCTAAGGTAGCTCAGACAGTAGCTCAGGCAGAGGATACCGATAAAATTAATGAAAAGATTGAGTTCTATCGACAAACTGCTAAATAGGTAATATCCAATGCCCACCTTTTTTGAACGCAAATTATTGCCCCCTACAGCCGGGATTTTATTGGCTGTCGCCGCCGTTATTTCCAGCGGTCAAGCTGCAGTTGCAGCTAATGTCCGAGCCGTTTCTACCGCTGCTTCATGGCAGGGTTCAGAAAATTTGCTGCTGGCTCAGACCGATCAAGCCCCCCAAGGTACAACTTTTTCAACCCAGAACCGGGCAACGGTAAGGCGGGAGCCTCTGCGCGTAAGAATTCCTGAGCCTTCGACGGTGGTAGGGTTGGGTTTAGTTGCGGGTTCGCTGGCGCTGAGTCGCCGGAGAGTGAGAGTTAAAAATTAGACTTTTTTTGGCAAAAAGTCTAATTTTTTGATTTTTAACCGCAGATAAACGGAGATAAATCCGGGTATCAGGATTTTAGCCGATCGCGTCGCGCAGAGCATTTTTAGTCATAGCTGCGATCGACTGTTCGGTAGCTTTGGGCAAGTGATAGTATTTCCCTCCAGAAGTCTTGGCCAATTCCTTCGCAAAGCCAGTCGAAATAAACTTGCTCTCGGTATCAATCACCAGCAACTGCATTCCCAACCCGCGAATTTTGGCAGCAATTTCTAACAATTCCTGCTTAATATCAGGCTTTTCTCCATCTACAATCGGTTCGCCCAAAGAACGAGCCAAAGGAATATTGCCGCGTCCGTCAGTAATGGCGACAATCGCAACTTGACCGATATCTCCAGACTGCCGCGCGTTGACTCCCACCCGCACTGCTTGAGTCAAACCGTGGGCCAGGGGGGAACCGCCTCCGCAGGGCAACCGTTCCAAACGCTTGCGGGCCAAGGCTATCGAGCGAGTCGGCGGTAGCAGCACTTCTGCTTGTTCCCCGCGAAAGGGAATGAGAGCAACTTGGTCGCGGCTTTGATAAGCTTCTGTGAGTAGCTGCATGACTGCACCTTTGGCCGACTGCATCCGGTTGAGGGCCATCGAACCGGAGGCATCGACGACAAATACGACTAAAGCTCCAGCTTTTCTGGCCAAGCGCTTCGCCCGAATGTCTCCCTGTTCCACAAATACACGGCGCTCAACCCCCCCTTGCCCCCCCTTGCTAAGGGGGGGTTGACTCGCCTGTTGCCCCCCCTTGCTGGAGGGTTGGGGGGGGTTAGAATTCCTGTCGCGGCGGGCTTTTTGGTAGGGTGCGGCGGCTCTGAGGGTGGCGTCAACGGCGATGCGGCGGACGGGGCCTTTGGGTAAAACTGGCTTGACGTAACGGCCTCTATCTTCCGAGAAAATGGTGCTGCGGCTGCCCGATTTGCCTTGGCGGCTGGCGGCTTGGGCGAAGAAAAGCACGCTGGGGTCGAGAATTACGCCTTCGGGGTCGAAGAGAAATTCTTCGGGAATGGTATCTTTTTCTGGTTCTTCTTCAGGTTCCGGGTTGTCTTCATCCTCTTGGTCTTCTTCGTCTTCTTGCTCGTTTTCTGGTTCGTCTTGTTCTTGTTCTGACTGCTTTTGGGGAGGCGGCGGGGGGGGAGGAGGAGGAGAGTTTTCGTCTGGGGGAGTTTGGATGATGGTGGCGCGGGGTACGATGACTAATTCTACGGCGCGGCGCAGGTCTTCGGCGTTAACTTCTGTGCGTCCCTCCATGGCGGCGGCGGCTTTGGCGACGCGGACTGCGAAGATTTCGGCGCGGTGTCCTTGAACGCCACCCCGGATGGCTTCTTCTACTAGGTAGGCAATTTGTTCGCGTTTAATGCTGACATCTTTGAGCCATTCTCTGGCTAGGATGATTTGGGTTTTGAGGTTGTCGGTGTCTTCGCTGTATTGATTGAGAAAGTCTTGGGGAGAGCTGGAGTAGGATAAAGCTTGTTCTACTGCATAGACTCTTTCTTCTATTTCGAGTGCTGCGTCGGCTGAAAGTACGATCGCGATGCGATCGAGCAAATGTTCTCTCAGCGGCCCTTCTTCGGGGTTGTAGGTGGCGATAAATAGAGGTTTGCAGGGGTGTTGGAAGCTAATGCCTTCGCGCTCTATTTGGTTGCGCCCTTCGGTTAATACTGTTAGCAATTGGTTGGAAATGTTGTCATCGAGGAGGTTAATTTCGTCTACATATAGTACGCCTCGATTTGCTTGGGCTAAGAGTCCGGGTTGAAATACGGTTTGGCCGAATTTTACTGATTGTTCGACATCGACTGAACCTAAGAGTCTGTCTTCCGTGACACCCAAAGGAATTTGAATGAATGGTGTGGGAATTATTTCAGTAGTTAAGGAATTACTATCGGTGGTGTGGGTATCTTGCCCGCCATTTTCTGGTAACAAGCCTGATGCTTGTTCTGCAAGAATATCATTAGGTTCGGCGTTGCAAAAAGAATCTTTAACAATTTCAATGGGTGGCAGTAATGAGTGCAAGGCGCGGGCCATTACTGATTTTGCTGTCCCGCGGCGGCCTGCGATCGCAACTCCTCCCAATCCGGGATCGACTGCTGCTAACAGCAGAGCTAATTTGATTGCTTCTTGCCCGACTACGGCGGTGAGGGGAAAGGCTGTGGTGGAAGGGCTAAGGTTGGCTGCGGGCATAGGATTTTCGGATGTAAAAATTTGAACTTAATGTTTAGCTTACTTCTTGGAGTATTTTAACTTCTTGCGGCAGAATGACGGTAAAAGTTGAGCCGACTCCTATTTCTGATACTAACTCGATTTTGCCTTGCAGCAGCGTGACGAGCCGCGATACTATTGCTAATCCCAGGCCAGTGCTTTCGGTGGGAAAGAGCTGTTTGCCTGCTTCTCCTGCTTGAAAGAAGGGGTCAAAGATGCGCTTTGTATCTTCCGGGGCGATGCCAATGCCGGTATCTGTAATTGCGATCGCCCACTTTCCGTCTCCCGCAGGGTGGCAACTTAATTCGATGCTACCAGATTCTGTATAGCGAATGGCATTGCTCACCAGGTTGGTCAAAATTTGTTGCAGCCGCTGTGCGTCGGCGATTACTTGTGTTGGGGCGCACTCGCTGGTAACAGCGAGCTTTAATCCTTTAGCATCAGCAATTGGCTGCATCATTTCTACTACGGTGTTAATTACAGATTGTACATTAGTGGGCCGCAGGTTAAGTTTAATTTTTCCGGCATTGGCGCGAGAAAGTTCTAGTGTGTCATTAATCATGCGAAGCAAGTGTCTGCCGTTGCGTAATACTCGCTCGATGTGTTCGATGCCGGGGAGGGTATCTTTGACTTCAGATTGCCATTTTTCTTTTCGCAGGAATAGTTCGGAATAACCGATAATTGAGTTGAGAGGAGTTTTAAGTTCGTGAGCCAAATGGTAGACGTTTTCTTGATGGACGCTGACAAGGCGAGAGAGTTCTTGATTGGTGAGTTGTAACTGAGTTTGGATTTGTTGAAGTTCCTGCAGCCTCTGAGCGACGTAGCTGTTGAAACACTGGGCAATTGCTTCGTCTACTACGGCATCTATCAGCCTAAAAGCTCTGAATACGTCGGCAGTGGTTCCTGCTAGCAATTCTGATTCTAACTGCGAGAATATTACTTGACGCAATAAGTGGTATTCCCGGGCTACTTCTGCAGCATCGTAGCCTTGTTCTGCTCTGAGAAATCCGTGATCTAAACTGGCTTCAATTAATAGTTTTATTTCGCTGTTTTGATATTGGGAAAGCACTGTGACCATCGCCGCCAGCAGGTGAGGTATGTGATTTTCGATTGCTGAGTGCGTTAAGGCGTCAGCGCTTTCAATGTTCCTATCCTGACGAACTGCTTCAATCCAGTTTTGGACGATAATATCGGTTTTTTCGGCGAGCACTTGGCTGTAGTCCATAATGTCTGCGTGGGGGTTGAGTGTGGCAGAGATTGCCCATGCTTCATTGTAGTTGAGCGATCGCCAGATCGCCATATCAAACTTTGGGCGCTCGCGACCCTGCCGAAAGAAGTAGTTTTGAGGTGATTTTTTCCCTGTGCTGGAGAGCTCTTGATGACTCGTTCCCAGCTTGTTGCTGCCAAAATCAGCACTTAAATTTATTGACAGAAGAGCCAGAAAGTAGTATAGTCACTCGAACCGAGACTTTTTAATTTTTAAGTTCTATTATTTTCAGGGGACTAAATGGAAAACGTGCAAGCTGTGATTGCTGCAACAACATTTATATGTGTAATTTTGTTAATAATTACAGAATGGATACACCTCACAGTTGCGGCATTTCTGGGAGCAGTGATTCTGGTTTTTACCCACGTGATGACGTTAAACAACGCGATCGAATATATCGGTCGTAGTCACGCCACGCTGGGCTTATTTTTCGGAGTCATGGTAATAGTGAGAGCGTTTGAGCCTACCAAAGTATTTGAATACTTGGCAACTCAAATTGTGCTTTTGGCTAAAGGCAAAGGCAAAAATCTCTTGCTGGGTATTGTTGCGATTACTACCCCAATTTGTTCTGTTTTGCCCAATGCCACGACAGTCATGCTGCTAGCACCATTAATTCCGCCAATGGCAGAAGAAGTGGGTGTAGATTTTGTGCCGTTACTGATTTTAATGGTATTTGTAGCTAACAGTTCGGGACTGCTGACCATCGTGGGCGATCCGGCGACATTCATTGTCGGCGATGCTATTAACATGAGCTTTGCAGATTACCTGGTAAAGTTAAGTTTGGGCGGGGCAATTGCCGTAGGAGTGATAGTAGTTATGTTGCCTTGGCTGTTCCGCGATATTTGGCACAAGAACTTAGACGATTTGGAACATTTGCCGCGCCCAACAATTAATCACCCGCGAATCTTAGCAGTGGGCGGTGTAATTATAGCTTTTGTGCTGACATTTTTTGTAATAGGAGAGTCTCTACCCGTGCCTATTTCACCGGCAGCGGTTGCTTTGTTGGGGGCTGCTTTGGCAATGCTTTTAGCTCACCATTCCAAAGTTGATTCTGTTAATAATATTTTGCGGGATTTAGATTGGAGCACGCTGCTATTTTTTATGTCTATCTTTGTGCTGATTGGCGGTTTGGAAAAAACCGGAGTTATCGCCAGTATATCTGGAATATTAGCAGTGATTTTAGGTAAGAATATTTTTCTGGGTTCTTTAGTTTTGTTATTTTTTGTGGGTTTGATGTCGAGCGTGGTGCCAAATATTCCGTTGGTAGTGGCGATGGTGCCACTGCTAAAACAGTATGTTGTCAATATCGGGCTCGCACCTGCAGAGGTGCTGGCTCCGGATTTTGCAGGGCAGTTTCCACCTGCTGTGCTGCCGCTGTTTTATGCGATGATGTACGGAGCAACTTTAGGGGGAAACGGCACTTTGGTAGGAGCTTCTTCTAATATAGTGGCGGCGGGAATTTCTGAACTGCACGGGCGCCGGATTTCTTTTCAAACTTTTCTGCGTTACGGGCTGCCTGTGATGGCGGTGCAATTAATAACTGCGGCTATTTATGTAACTCTTCGGTTTCTGATTTGAAGAAGTCATTAGTCATTAGTCATTGGGCATTGGGCATTGGGCATTGGGCATTGGGCATTGGGCATTGGGCATTGGGCATTGGGCATTAGTTATTGGTCATTAGTCATTAGTTGGCAGTCAACAGTCAACAGTCAACAGTCAACAGTCAACAGTCAACAGTTAACAGCAATCTAAACTCCATCCAATTCTAAGGGAAAAATTACAGTGAAGGAGGAGCCAACTCCTACTTGAGAAACTAATTCGATTTTACCTTGCAAGAGATTGACTAATCGAGCGACAATTGCTAGCCCTAAGCCGGTACTGTCAGGAATGCCAGAGCTCAGGGAGTTGTCGGCTCGAAAGTAGGGTTGAAAAATCCGCTCGCAGTCTTCAGGAGCAATACCAATTCCTGTATCTGAGACCGTTACTGTCCAATATTTATCTGGCAAGAGTTCGCTTTTTATTGTAACAGTACCGGCTGTGGTGTAGCGAATGGCGTTGCTGGTTAAGTTTGTGATAATTTGCTGCAAGCGCAAGCAATCTGTCACCACTTGATCGTCTGAGAGATGGCACTCCACAGCTATCTCTAAACCTTTGGCTTTCGCTAAAGGCTCGATTATTTCAACAACCGTGGCGAGTACATCTGGCAGTCTGATTGGAGCTAGCTGTAACTTTATTTGTCCGGCTCCGTACCGCGAAATTTCCAGAGTATCGTTGATCAATCTCAGCAACAGTCGGCCACTGTTGAGGACTCTATCAATATGCCCTATATTGGGAACAGAACCTTTAATTTCGGAATAGTTTTGTTGCTGGCGCAAAAACAAATCTGAGTAGCCGATAATAGAGGTGAGGGGAGTTTTTAATTCGTGAGCTAAGTGAGATAAGTTCTCTTGATTGGCGCGAACTAAGCGAGTCAGTTCTTGATTTGTAAGTTGCAATTGGTTTTGCAAATCCTTGAGTTCTTGGAATCTTTCCTGGGTAAAGGTTTGGAAACATTTAGCAATTACTTCGTCGAGCGCCGTGTCAATTAACCGGTAAGCTCTGCTGACTTCTGCTGCAGAGGCTTTTAACAATTCTGGCTCTAAAGCCTCGAAAGTTACCCAGCGCAGCAAGCGGTATTCCCGCGCAATTTCCTCGGCGTCGTAGCCTTGTTTTGCTCTGAGAGTTCCGTGTTCTAAACTTTTTTCTACGAGTGTGCGAATGTCGCTCTCTTGGGATTGGGAAAGCATAGTTACGATCGCTTGCAGTACCAGTGGAACGCTGTCGCGCACGCCATTGTAGGTGAGTTCTTTAGCGGTTTCGAGTTGGTCGTCGGAGCGTACAGCTTCGATCCAGTTTTGTATAATTATGTCGATTCGATCTTGCAGCGCGAGGCTAAAGTCTCTCATGGCTCAAGTAGAGAAATAAGTGGGCGATCGCATTTTATCTCTCTAAGCTAGTTTAATAATTAACTTTTTGAATTGTTTGTCAACTTTTGGGCTTCGCCGATCGCAAATAGCTACTCCTAAAGACCTATTGACAATATAATACGCTCGTGCTAGGTTAAGTTAAATTGGCTTAAAACGTCAAGCCTAATCCACCAATGCGCGCTCAGACCAAGCGTGTGGCTGGAGCGGAGGAACCAATTTTCGGGGCGAATTTCTATAGAATTAAAAAGCAAAGTTAAAAATTGCCAAATTTGAGTGTAATTTTGGATTTTGAAATCTAAGGAGAAGGACATCTCTCAGTCCTAGCCGGTCAGCTAACTTCGCAGGCATTGAGAAGAGACTGAAAAGCCAAATTTCTGACAAAGATTGTTTGCCTTCGTCAGTGTCTCAGGTTGGTATGGTTCAAGATTTTTGTACCTGCCCTGACTCTGAAGGAGATTGAAATGTTGATACAGCTTAATTTATCTGCGATCGCACTTGCAGGAGTTGCAACGTGGAAGCGGGTAAAACCCATTGTCCTCCGAGATGCTGTTTTGTTGCCGGCGGCTGGTTTTGACTGCACGGGCGCCGGATTTCTTTTCAAACTTTTCTGCGTTACGGGCTGCCTGTGATGGCGGTGCAATTAATAACTGCGGCTATTTATGTAACTCTTCGGTTTCTGATTTGAAGAAGTAATTAGTCATTAGTTGGCAGTTGGCAGTCAACAGTCAACAGTCAACAGTCAACAGTCAACAGTCAACAGTTAACAGTAATCTAAACCCCATCCAATTCTAAGGGAAAAATTACAGTGAAGGAGGAGCCAACTCCTACTTCAGAAACTAATTCGATTTTACCTTGCAAGAGGTTGACTAATCGAACGACAATTGCTAGCCCTAAGCCGGTAGTGTCAGGAATGCTAGAACCCAGGGAGCTGTTGGCTCGAAAATAGGGTTGAAAAATCCGATCGCAGTCTTCTGAAGCAATGCCAATTCCTGTATCGCTGATGCAGAGACTCCACTGTTCGTCTGACAATAATTCGGTTTTTATGGTAATAGTACCAGCTTGGGTGTAGCGAATGGCGTTGCTCACCAAGTTGGTGATAATTTGCTGCAAGCGCAAGTAATCTGTCATAACTTGATCGAGAACCGGAGTGCACTCAACGACGATCTCTAAATTTTTTTCTTTAGCCAAAGGCTCGATTATTTCGACAACAGTCCCGATCGCCGATCGCAAATTTGTAGCACTTAGCTGCAATTTTATGCGTCCCGCGTCGTACCGCGAGATTTCGAGAGTATCGTTAATCAATCTAAGTAAGCGTCTGCCGTTGCTGAGGACTTTATCAATATGTGCCAAATTGGGAACAGAATCTCTAAGTTGAGAACTGTTTTTTTGGCGCAAAAACAATTCTGAGTAACCAATAATAGAGGTGAGGGGAGTTTTCAATTCGTGAGCTAAGTGAGATAGATTCTCTTGACTGGCGCGAACTAAGCGAGTCAGCTCTTGATTTGTAAGTTGCAAGTGGTTGTGCAACTCCTGTAGTTCTTGGAATCTTGCTTGGGTATAGGTTTGGAAACAATCAGCAATTGCTTCGTCGATAGCACTGTCAATTAAGCGGTAAGCTCGGCTCACTTCAGCGCCCGAGCCTTTTAGCAATTCTGGCTCTAAAGCCTCGAAAATTACCCTCCGCAGCAAGCGGTATTCCCGCGCAATTTCTTGGGCATCGTAACCTTGTTGTGCCCTGACAGTCCCGTGGTGTAAACTTTCTTCTATGACTGTCCCAGTGTCGCTGTCTTCTGATTGGGACAGCATAGTTACCATCGCTTGCAGTACGACGGGAAGGCTGTCGCGCACGGAATCGTAGGTGAGTTGTTTGGCGGTTTGGATTTGTTCCTCGGCGCGAACAGCTTCGATCCAGTTTTGGGTAATTAGGTCAATTTTATCTTGTAGCGCTTGGCTAAAATCAATCATGGCCCTTAATATATAAATCAAGTCAGCGATCGCATTTTATCTCTCTAGGTTCGTTTAATAATTAAATTTTTGAAGAGTTTGTCAACTTTTTTTGGGCTTCCCCGATCGCCAATAGCTACTTCTAAAGACATATTGACAAAATTAAATGGTCGTGCTAGCTTAAGTTAAATTGGCTTAAAACGTCAAGCCTAATCCACCAATGCGCGATCGAACCAAGCGTGCGGCTGGAGCGGAGGAACCAATTTTCGGGGCGAATCTCTAAAGAATTAAAAAGCAAAGTTAAAAATTGCCAAATTTAAGTGTAATTTTGGATTTTGAAATCTAAGGAGAAGGACATCTCTCAGTCCTAGCCCGTCAGCTAACTTCGCAGGCATTGAGAAGAGACTGAAAAGCCAAATGTTCTGAAAAAGATTGTTTGGCTTCGTCAGTGTCTCAGGTTGGTATTGTTCAAGATTCTTGTACCTGCCCTGACTCTGAAGGAGATTGAAATGTTCATACAGCTTAATTTATCTGCGATCGCACTTGCAGGAGTTGCAACGTGGAAGCGTGTAAAACCCGTTGTCATCCGAGATGCTGTTTTGTTACCGGCGGCGGGTTTTTTGGGAATTCTTGGCTTGTGGTGGATTGTTGCCAGCTTCAAAAGCGAGTTGATTCCCACTCCCTATCAGGCGTTTATAGCTAATTTAGATTACATATTGCATCCATTTTATCAGCGCGGGCCTGGAGATTTAGGCATTGGCTGGCTGCTGCTAGCGAGTTTGCGTAGGGTGTTGGTGGGATTTTTCCTGGGTGCTGCAGTTGCGATTCCCGTAGGATTTCTCATCGGGATGTCGAAACCGGCAATGATGGCGCTTAATCCGCTGATTCAAATCTTCAAACCGGTGTCGCCGCTAGCGTGGCTGCCGATAGCTCTATCCATTTTTAATTTAGCAGAGCCGTCGGCAATTTTTGTTATATTCATCACGTCTTTGTGGCCGACAATTATTAACACTGCTTTGGGAGTTTCTAGCGTTTCCCAGGATTATCTGGATGTGGCGCAAGTGTTGGAAATGCCCCGCTGGAGGCGGATTACAAAAATAATTTGGCCGGCGAGTTTGCCATACATTTTTACAGGTTTGCGGATTAGTTTGGGGATTGCTTGGCTGGTGATTGTGGCGGTGGAAATGCTGACAGGCGGTGTGGGAATTGGCTTTTTTGTGTGGGATGAGTGGAGCCGTTTGAATCTGAGTTCGGTATTTTTAGCGGTGTTGGTAATTGGCATAACTGGATTGTTGCTCGACGCTGCTGTTGACAAAGTTCAGGAATTGGTAACGCATCGACCGATCATTAATCATTAGTCATTAGTCAGTTGGCAGTTGTTAGGCAAGCAGTTGTCTGTTGTCAACAGTCAACAGTCAACAGTTAACAGTCAACAGTCAACAGTCAACATTTAAAAGTCATTAGTCAAATTAAATATGAGTGACAAGTTTTCCAATGAATGGAACCGCCGAGAGTTTTTGCAAGGAATGGGAGCGGCGGCGGCGGGAATGGCTTTATCGGGTTGTGGAATTAGCGCGGATCGATCGGCAAAAGGACTGACTGAAGAAGCCTCAGCCGTAAAGCCGATCGTCGATTCCCGAACCTTAGAAAAACCAAATTTAACCGTAGGATACGTGCCGGTTAACGATTGTGCACCATTTGCGATCGCCTGGAAAAAAGGCTTTTTCCGCAAATACGGTTTAAACGTCAAACTCAACCGCGAAGCAAGCTGGGCAACCTCCCGGGACGGCGTAATCTTCGGCCGCCTCGACGCCTCCCCAGTCGTCTCCGGCGCCGTCACAAACGCCCGAATTGGCGCCGAAGGAGCGCGCCACGCACCCCTGTGCGCGGCAATGACAATTCACCGCCACGGCAACGCCATGACGATGAACAAAGCTATGTGGGATTCCGGTTTGCGCCCGTGGCACGAATACAACGGCAATTTGGAAGAATTTGGTAAACAATTTCGAGCCTTTTTTGACAGTCAGCCGTCGGAAAAAAGAGTTTGGGCAGTGGTTCTGAGTTCTGCGATTTACGAATACTTTGTCCGCTACATATCGGCGGCTGCCGGTGTCGATCCGTTCAAAGAATTTCGGGTAATTATTGTGCCGCCGCCGCAGATGGTAACGAACATCAGGATTGGCGCCATGCAGGCTTACATGGTGGCCGAACCTTGGAATACGCGGGCAATTCAAGGCAATTTGGGCGTGGGTTTTACCTTCGTGCAAGGGAAGGAAGTTTGGCTGGGGCATCCCGATCGCCTTTTGGGAGTAATGCAATCATTCATTGAGGAAAATCCGAAGACTTATTACTCGCTGGTTAAGGCAATGGTGGAAGCTTGTCAGTATTGCAGCAAGCCGGAAAATCGCAGTGAAATATCGGCGCTGCTGACTGAGCGATCGTTCACGGGGGCGAAACCGAAAAAAGGGGCGATCGACAAATTTACGCGACCGGCAATAGTTGGCGACTACAACTATGGAGGGTTTGACGAAAAAGACCGCACCATACAATCGGAAGATGCAACTATTTTCTATGACATTCCTAAGAATTTACCTCAAATACCCGGAAATCATTCAACATTTATGTGGCAGTCTCAGAGTATTTGGTTGATGACTCAAGCCGCTCGCTGGGGACAGATTAAGGAGGTGCCAAAAAATGCTGAGGAATTAGCTAAAAAAGCTTGGAGAACCGACCTTTACCGCAAGATTGTTGCCGAAATGGGGATCGATTGTCCCCAGGAGGATTACCAAGTCGAACCTGCGGAACTTTTCATTGATAAAAAGGCATTTGATCCTAGCGATCCGGTGGGTTATTTGAATAGTTTTGAAATTCGAGCCAACCGCCCTCAGTCTTTTTTTCAGTCTTAATGTTTGACATCTTGCGCTTTTCCGACCGTCCCCCCAGGCACTTAAGTCCCTGGCTAATAGCTAAAGTCGGTTGAAACAGACTAAAATATTTTAGAAATTACGCAACCGGAAGGAAATCAAATTAACACTTTACTACTTTTTAGGAGAATACCGTGACTCAATACTTTTCTACTTCTATCGAAGCCAGCAGCCAAGTCCAGAAGCACCCGGAATTTCTGGAAATTAACAACTTGTTCAAGTCGTATAAAAGTGCTGACGGTAGCGAATTTAGCGTTTTGGAAAATATCAATTTAAGTATTGGAGAAAACGAATATATTTCGGTAATCGGTCACTCGGGTTGCGGCAAATCAACGCTGCTAAAAATAGTGGCAGGTTTGGAAAAACAGAGCGCGGGAATGGTGACACTGGAAGGAAAAGAAATTCGCAAACCAGGAGCCGATCGCATGATGGTATTTCAGCACTACGGATTGCTGCCTTGGCTGACGGTGCGAGAAAATATTCGGCTAGCAGTTGATGAAGTTTTGCGAAGTCTTAGCCGCCCGGAGAAGATTAGTCTTGTCAACGAACATCTAGCAATGGTAAACTTAACATCGGCAGCCGATAAATATCCAGACGAGATTTCAGGGGGCATGAAACAGCGCGTAGGAATTGCGCGAGCTTTGGCGATTCGACCGAAAATGTTATTAATGGACGAACCGTTTGGAGCGCTGGATGCTCTGACTCGCGGCAAGTTGCAGAAACAGGTGCTGGATATTTGGGAAAATCACAGACAAGCTGCAATGATGATTACTCACGATGTTGATGAAGCTATCTATATGTCCGATCGCATTGTGCTGATGACAAACGGCCCGGCTGCGACGATAGGTGAAGTTTTGTCAGTGCCGTTTGCGCGCCCGCGCGATCGCCAGGAGTTGCGGGAATCGAAGGAGTATTACGAAATCCGCAACTATGCTTTGAATTTTCTCGATCGCTACTTTACTCAAGACGAATAACACCCGACGGATCGACATAACAATTCACTTAAGAGAGGTTAAGCCTGTGAATCTCAAAACAATGTTAGCGCGTTTTGAAAGTGCATTGGGATACCAAAATTTAGCAGAAGAAATGGTGTTGCTGCCGGAGCCAACATTACCAGTTTATAAGAAGTCAAAATCCCCAAAACAGGCAAAAACTATCAATTTTATTGTCGGTTACAACAGTTCTCCCCAAAGTCAAGTAGCTCTGGATATTACCCTTTGGATGGCGCATCAAACTCGTTTAGTAACAACTAAAGAAGTCACGGTTCAAGTCGTCTACGTAATCGACGAATCGTCAAAAAGTTACCGCGAAGATACTTGCAAAGTTGCTGTAGCAAATGCCTTGGCTGCACAGCAGAAAGTGTCTGATTTAGAGGAAACATTCGCCCTTAGTTGTGCCGCGCCTGCGATCGCTTTACCAACCGAAATCCCATCGGTATCCCAGCAAAAAACTTGGATAGAGCCGCATTATTTCCAAGCAATTTATGGTCAAAATAATGAGTACGAGGTAGCAGATAAGTTGCTGTGGCAAGCGCGCTGTTTGGCTGAGGAGTGGCGCGGTTTATTCAAAGCTCATTTACGCATCGGGGGGGTTGCTACAGAACTGAGAAAGGTGGTTGAATTAGAATCAGCAAATTTACTGTTCTTGGGCTGTGGTTCTGACAACCATCGGCTGGTTAAGGAACTAGGCAATAATTTTCCCTGCTGCGTACTCGGGATTCCTTCGGCACTCAGCTATCACATGGATGTTCCGCCTGAAGAAAGTTTGAGCAAGTTACAGTTGGCTACAGTTATGTCTGCACATTAAACTTGTTCAGCACTTACGCAAAACTATATGTAAGGTTCGCAGTGCAAATCCTACCGCTATAAAGTAGTGCGCTAAACCTTTTTTTGCGTAAGTTCTATGTCGATAAAAAATTAACAATAGTTTTCTCGCTCTAAGTCCCAACTACCAGAGAATTGGGACTTTTTTTAATTATTGAGATGTTTAAAATTACTCTTAAGTAAAATTATCCTCACTTACCTGATCATAGACAATTCGTTAACTAATTTGATCTTTCCTCGACACACAGAGCGCAGGAGTCGATCGATCGAGCGTTTGTCTTCCTCCGTCAAATTTTCGTCAAAAATAGCAGCCATCAAACCGTACCTATCGGCTAGGGTAATGTAGCCATTATGATTCACTTCGGCAAACAGCTCGGCCAAAGCAGATGGAATCAGGTGAATAGGAGTTAGCATAGGGATTAAGTCTGAATTTGACGATTGCGCGATCGGGCGTTTTTGCGGTAGCAAAAGGCGATCGCACTATAAAAATTTAGAGCTGTATTGCCTTTAAAAGTGTGACAATAAACAGCCAAATTTGTGATAGTAAACAGCCCAATTTGTGAAGTAAATCACATTTAAAATTTGCGAATTATGATATAGCTTGCAGGTGCGTTTTAGGGAAGACCGAGCAACTGCAAACTTAATGTTTTCTAAAGATTGAAAATCACCACCTCCTCCACAGGTTCAGCTAACTCAAACTTAAACACCCGGGAATAGAAATAGAATTCGCCGTCAAGAGTTCTTTTGATATTTTCAGCGCGGCGAAAACCGTGGTGTTCCCCTTCATAAGCAACATAAGCAACCGGCAAACCTTTAGCTTTCAATATCTCTACCATCATTTCCGCTTGATTGGGCGGAACCACTTTATCTTCTAATCCTTGAAAAAAGATAACGGGACAAGATAAACGTTCGGCGGAATGAATAGGCGAACGAGTTACATACAAATCTTTTCTTTCAGGATAAGGCCCGATCAATCCATCCAGATAGCGCGCTTCAAATTTGTGAGTATCCGTGGCCAAAGCTTCCAAATCGCTAACTCCATAATAGCTCGCACCCGCCTTAAACACATCGCGGAAAGTAAGAGCGCACAGAGTAGTGTACCCCCCTGCGCTGCCTCCGGCGATCGCCATTCTTTCGCCATCAACTAAACCTTTTTGAGCTAAATATTTAGCACCGTTAGCGCAGTCGTCAACATCGACAATTCCCCAACTATCTTGCAGTCTTTTTCTGTATTCTCGGCCGTAACCAGTGCTGCCGCCGTAATTAACATCGAGCACGGCAAAACCGCGACTCGTCCAATATTGAATTTTCAAATTCATGCTGCTAGAAGTAGCAGCAGTGGGGCCGCCGTGACTTTTCACGACAAGCGGCGGTTTTTCACCCGCAGGTGCTGCGAAATCTTGATTTTTCGGGGGATAGAAGAAACCGAAAGCCGTCAAATTGTTTTCCGTGGGGAATTCAATCGGTTCCGGTACAGAAAGATAACCCGGATTGATGCTTAAATTGCTCGATTGGCGCAATATTTCTAGTTGGCTTGTTGCTAAATTGAGTTGTACAATAGCAGTAGATTCAGTCGGCGAACTTGCCAGAAAAACAACAGTTTCTCCCCGCGCTTTGACCGACGAAATATCAGTGTAAGGCGTCTCAATAGTTGTCAAATGCTTTGTCGTTAAATCGAGACTCGCTAAATGCCACTGGCCTTGCTGAGTGTAGGTGCAAATAATTTGGCTTTCCGAGACAACGGCATAAGTAGACATTCCAAAAACCCACTGAGGAAGTCCGAATTCAGCCGCCATTTCGCACAAGCTGGTTTCTATCTCTGCTTCCCCCCTTACCAAGGAGGGATTGAGGGGGGTTCTAGATTGCCAGCGGTAGAAATTCCACCAGTTAGACTTGTCAGAAACAAAATACAAAACTCCATCGGGCGACCATTCGGGTTGAAAAATCGACTCCTCAACCCCGCCAGCTACTAAGTATTTTTCACCTAAAGAACCCTCAGCATTAATTTCTGCTACCCACAATTCTGTGCCATCCCACGGCATATTTGGATGGTTCCAACAAATCCAGGAAAGTAGAGAACCGTCTGGACTTAAACGAGGGGAAGCATAAAAATCATTGCCCTGAGTTAAGATTTGAATATCTTCGCCGTTATCTAAATTAATGCTAACAATAGTATTGACAGGTTCGCCCTCACCTGCATGGTCTTCGCGCACGCAAATCAGGCGATTTCTTTGCTTGTCAACTATCGCATCTGCATAGCGAGAATTAGCAGTAGGTGTCAGAGGTTCGGGTTGAGAATTTAATGTTTGAGTATAAATACGTTGGTCGGCAAAATGAGAAAAATAGACAACACCGCCCGCAACTGCAAAGGAAGCGCCGCCGTATTCGTTAACGCGAGTGCGAACATTAAAAGGAGGCGGTGTCACGTCGCTAATTGTACCGTCAGGAGTGCGCCGCACGAGGACGCTTCTTCCCGCTTCCGAAGGCCTTCCCTCAACCCAGTAAATATCATCGCCGTCAATAGCAATTTGTCCGAGTCCGACCGTTCCAGAAACAATTAAATCGGAAGAAATAGGCGATTTCCAAGAGCCGTAAGGTGATACTTTATTCATATAGTTGAGGCAGTTGTGTTTCTCGCACAAAAAAATTAATATTTGTACTTTACACTACTTCAGTCACCGGGGAAGCCAAATGTCCAAAAAACTCGTACTCATGGATCACGATGGTGCAGTTGACGACTATCTCTCCGTCGTGTTGCTGATGACAATGGAGGAAGTCGAAACTCTGGGAGTAATTGTAACTCCTGCGGACTGCTATATTCAACCGGCGGTGAGTGCAACACGCAAAATCCTCGATTTGATGGGGCATTCAGAGGTTCCGGTGGCGGCGAGTACGGTGCGGGGACTGAATCCATTTCCGGTGTTATTTCGGCGAGATTCCTTTGCAGTCGATCGACTTCCCATTCTAAATGAAAAAGGAACCATTCACACGCCCTTAATATCAGAACCCGGACAAAACTTTATGGTGCGAGTTTTGCGGGATGCAGCCGCACCAGTCACATTAATGGTAACGGGGCCGTTAACAACAGTAGCGCAAGCTTTAGATACCGCGCCAGAAATTGAAAGCAAAATTCAAGAAATTGTCTGGATGGGAGGCGCACTCAATGTTATTGGCAATGTTAGCAAAGATATGGAACCCGGACAAGATATGTCGGCGGAATGGAATGCTTACTGGGACCCGATAGCAATCGAGAGAATTTGGCAAACCCAAATTCCTGTTGTCATGTGTCCTTTAGATATCACTAATAATGTACCCCTGACTGTAGAATTTTCCAATCTCTTAGCAAAACAGCGCAAATATCCAATTTCCGACTTAGCCGGACAGTGTTATGCCCTAGCAATATCTCAAGATTACTATTTTTGGGACATTTTGGCAACCGCTTATTTAGCGCATCCAGAATTTTACCAACTGCGAGAATGGGAAACAGAAATTATTACCGAAGGCATCAGCCAAGGACGCACAAAAGTTAAAATGGGAGGGCGAAAAATTCAAGCAATGGATAAAGTAGACACAGCCCAATTTTACAATTACATATTACAACAGTGGGCGAGGTAAAAATCCCAATATCTGCTAGGACTGGTAGGTAAAATCTCCGTACAAAACCCGCCCTGACACGAATATTTACCTCCTCTTCTCTTCCCTCTCTTCCTCTGCGCCCTCTGCGCCCTCTGCGGTAAAAAAAACTCCTCTCAAAAAAGCAAAACATCAAAAAATGCTGCCAATTCTATCAATTATCCCCTTAGCCCAAACCCCTCCCGCACCTCCAGAAATAGTCCAAATCCAAGAAGTACGACCTCTCCCCGGACAGTTAGACAACATACCAGTATTTAACAGCAACAGTCCCGAAGTAGTGCTGCAAGAAGGAATTTTGCTTTCGACATTTCCCCCAGATGGTAAAAGATTTCCGGCGGCACATTTAAACTTTCCGTTTCACGGACGTTTCGACATATTTGCCCACCACATCGCCCGCGCACCTTCGCCGGAAGATTTGCGAACCTTGTATCAAGGAGTAATTGTTTACAATCCTGGCAATAAACCAGTAAAATTAGATATATTGCAAGCTGCGAGTTATCTCAGTCAACCGGATGCACCTTTTATTGAATTGCCGCCACAAGTCGATAATTCAAACAGTAATATTTACGCGGGGCCGGGAAGTCGCGCTGTGAATGATATTCTCAGAGGAAGGAGACAGTCAGAGTTTGGGGCTGAGTTAATTATTCCACCGGGAAAAAGCGAACTGTTGATGAATCATGCGATACCGGTGCGGGGATTGGTACCGCCGCTAAACGGTCGATCGACCTTGATGCGGTTACGCAGCGATGGTATAGTGTATGTTGCCAGTCTGGCGATGTTTGCCCGAGTTGACGGAGAGGAAAACGGACAGGGAAACGAGCGATCGCCCAACTTAGCAGAATGGCAAAACTTATTAGACAATGGTAATATAGCCGGGCCGCGCGATCGAACTCCCACACCGCCCGAAATCACCGAAGGTCAAATAATTTACGGCCGAGTTGCCGGTGTAGCATTAGGTTCAGAATGGCGAGCACTTCTCTCAGACAACCCCGCCACATCAAACCTAGCAATTCCCCAACCCGGAACAGCATTTTCCTACCCATTAAGCAGCCTCCCGCGCGGAATGCTGGGCACAAATCAAGTGCAAAGTGCGAGAATGTTAGTCCGTTACCCAGATACAGCATACCGCGCCCACGGCAATTACGGAATTCAATACAGTGTCAGCTTGCCACTGTACAATTCTACCAGCAAAAATCAAACTGTAACTGTCGCCATTCAAACTCCAATTAAGACAGACAAATTAACTTCAGGAGGACTTAGTTTTTTAGAACCTCCAGCACCTCAAACTTTTTTTAGGGGGACGGTCAGAGTGCGCTATACTGATGAGCGTAAAGTGCCTCAAACTCGCTACGTGCATTTAGTGCAGCGGCGGGGACAGCAGGGGGAACCTTTGGTAAAATTAGAGATGCAAGCGGGAGAAAAGCGAGTTGTAGAAGTGGATTTTATTTATCCGCCCGATGCGTCGCCTCCGCAAGTTTTGACAGTGAAAACCAATTAAATTTTAGCGGCTGCTACGGGTAGGCAGACGCCTACAAAGACAATGCGTAATTAACCAGATGTGTTTTTATTTTTGCGCTGCGCGGAATTGATTTGTCCCTAGTTGCTATCGGCCAAAAAAAGATGAACTTATCAAAAAAATTCTGGATTATTGCTTGTTTTGTGTACGTTTTAATTCTTCTCAGTATCATGCTTTTAGCAGATACGGGGAACTTAGTCAACTTTCCTCTCGCTCATCCGCCTTATGACAAACTCGGCCACTTTATTTTGTACGGAATAGCATCTTTTCTGTGCCATAGAGCAACTGGAAAAAAAAATATCAATTTGTTTAATTATTCAATTCCTTTCGGACCCGCAATTTTTACTCTGTTCACTGCTGCGGAAGAAATGCTGCAAGCGATTTTACCCAATCGCAGTGCTAGTATTGAAGATTTTTTATTTAGTTTTTGCGGGATTGCAGTTTTTTATTGGATTGGAGAAGTTTGGGATAGAAAAAAATGGCATTGATGATATAGAAGGAAGTTCGGCAACGGATTTTGTAACGGATGTAACGGATGTAACGGATGTCAGGAAGAAGGAAGTTCGGCAACGGATTCTGTAACGGATGTAACGGATGTCAGGAAGAAGGAAGAAGGAAGTTTGTAGGGTGCACAATGCGAACCGGTTGACGAGTGTCAGCAACTTTTTTTACTGGTGACTCTGCCCGCACGGGTAAAGAGATATGGGTAGCACAAACTGGAGCAACTGTCAATATGCTCGCTGCTGCTGCCGCAGTTAAAATTTAATTTTTTTGAACTTGTTTAAGATTAGCAATTAACCGGGATTTCCCATCTCGACAATGTGTTTGAGAACGTTTAATCACTCTCTTCCAAAAAGGTTTGTACTCGACCGTTCGGTCGCAAAACAACTCGAATTTTCGGGTTTTTGCCATTAGAAACGGCAGAAACAAACGGCTCGCCGACTAATGGCATATTAATTTGCTCGATATAATCTGCTGCTGCTTTTCCCATCGGCACAATAGTTTGAACCGATCCATTTTCATCGATCAGCACGCTGTATTCCAAAGTTTGTTCCATTCCTTCTGGAGGCTTCCAGCGTTCCTCAAAGTAAGTTCTAGCTTCTGAAACTTGAGGAATTGTATCAAATAAAGTGGGGTTTTTTTGACTCGCCGCGGCCTGGTTGTTGTCCTCGGGTTCGGCTGGGGGTTGAGCATCCTCAAGAGGTGGGAGTTCGGTACTGGCGGGGGGGACAATCGGCTCGATGGGGCGGGGGGAGGGTTGCGGCGGGGGAACGGGAAATCGGGAAGCAGACAGGGAGGGCGGCAGGGGGGGCGGTACGGCGGGAGCTAGTCTCGGCGGTAGGGGGGGCAGCACGTAGGGTACTGGTGCGGGTGCTTGGCGGGCGGAAATAGGCGATTCTTCGGGGGCGGGAATTGTGATTGTTTGCCCTTGAGGGAAAGCTGGGGCGCTCTGTGGGGCGCTGGCTGCGCTGCCGTTGGGGGGAAATAGCAGGGGTGGCTGCTGGATGGGGCTGGGTCTGTTGCTGGGGGGATTTGGGGCGAGGGCGATGGGAGGTAAGCTGGGGCTGGGCGAGGCGGCGGTGTTAATGGGTGGGGGCGGCAGGGGCGGTAAACCGGGTGTGGCTGCGGGTGTTGGTGCTGGGGGTGTCGGTAGGGCGGCAACAGGACTGGGGGAGACGCCGGCAGCTAGCTGGGGGTTTCCGGGAGCGGGGGCGAGTTGTGGATTGGCGGGGGCGGGAGCGGGGGCTGTGGCGGTTTGCGGGGAGGTGGCGGCCCGATCGAGCATTTTGATAATTCCTGTCGTCAGACCCGCGCTGGCGACCATCATTGCTGCCACCTTAAGCCAGGGTGAGGACAGGGTTTGTCGGCGCTCGCGGTTGAGGTTGGGAAGCGCCATCACTTCCGCGGCGCAGTCATCTAGTGCTGTGGCTAAGTCAAACAGTTGCAGGGTGCTCAATTTTACTACCGGCCCGGATTCTGCGGCGCTCAAAGAGCCTAAAAACAAGTTGTGGGCGAGCAAACCGCGGGGTTCTAAGCGGGGGGGAACCGGAAGGTAGGAGGTGTTCGGGGCGGAAGTTGCTAGTTCGGAAGTGTTGACCGCTCGATCGAATATGACGGCGTTAGGCGCGGCTTGTGGCGAGTCTGGCCCAGCGGTACGAGCGGTTTGAGAGTTGAGGTTGCTTTCCCAATCGCGGGATTCGCCCAGCAAGTTTTGGACGTAGGTGCTGACAGCTTCGTGGAGGGTTTCGAGTTGAATTCGATCGCCCCTGAGGGTAACGTGTTCGGTATCTGGCAGCCTGGGGTCGTCGAGTCGCAGCTCGAAACTTAAAGATTTAAACACCGGTTGGCCCGCCCAGCGAGATAAAGGCGAACTTTTGGCTGTAATTTCCAGCGTGCAAGTGGGGGGCGTGTACCGTTTGAGAACCATAGCGAAGAAGGAAGAAGGAAGAAGGAAGAAGGAAGAAGGAAGAGGGAAGAGGAAATAACTATGTTTTATCTAATATTTTCCAGCATTCTTAACAAGCTTTTTTAGCAACAGGCAAGATGCCTGTTCCACAATAAATAAATTTTCTGGTGGAACAGGCATCTTGCCTGTTCCTGATGTTTGTCATTCTCGTTATTCTCGTCCGATCGCAATTTCATAAATTTCTAATTTTTAGCCCGGTCTAGAAGAGCCAGCCAGAGGCGGCGGTGCCCGCCGGGACTGCTGTAAAACAGCAAATCGATCAGGAGTTTGAGGGCCAAATCAGTCAGTTCTCGTGCCGATAAATTTTCTGCATCTTCCATGCGCGAGCCATAAGTGTTGCTGAACCTGTCAATATAATCTCCCAGCAAAGCGATGGTGTGAGGTTCCCGGTTTTGCTCTGCCATTTGTTCGAGCAAAGCAACAGCCCGGCGGATTAAAGCTTGGTGCTGTTTTGCCAAATGACAGCTTATCAAAACGAGCGATCGAGCTTCCTCCACATCGAGTTTTTTGCGCCCTCCGTGACCTTTCCGCAGCGGGTTAGATTGGCGCAGCCGCCACAAAGCTACCCGATCGGCTACCATTGGCTCTAAATTCAGCTCGGCTGCTACCTTGAGCATCGCCTCTGAGCCAATTTCTGCCAATGCTTCTAGGGCTAACAGCACTAAATCCAGTTGGGCTTTAATGTTGTCCAACTGGGTAGGTTCTGGTGCTTTTTGGGTCAATTCTTCCCAGTTGGGAGATGGGCCCGTTTCGTTTGTGGGAGCGGAGGGCTTTACGGTCGAGCGCATGGCTTCAGCACGGGAAATTAAGACAGGTTGAGGCAGGATATCAAACAGTATGCAGTGATGAAAGCTTTGCGGCCTGTGGGCAACAGCATATCTGTTAATTTGTCTCCATAGCTCGTTGCTTTGATTCCGGCAATCCTAATTGCTGGACGGAGTTGCGGGTTAAAAGTTGCGGCTTCAGGTTCGATCGATCGCAATCCGCAAAACCCATAAATTTTTACTTCTCACCATGCTACGCCACCGGCTGCCACAAATCAATGTAAATAAACCACCGTCACACCTGCACCTCCTTCTTTTTGACTGGCGAGCTCAAAGCGGGAAACCTGCGGATGAGTCGCGAGGAACTCGTGAACGCCGCGCCGCAACTGTCCCGTACCTTTGCCGTGAATTATCCACAGCACTCCGTATTCCACGGCCTTGGAAAGAGCTCTGTCTATTTCGATTTCTGCGTCTGAGACTCTCGCACCCCGTAGGTCGATCGTATTATTAGCAGTGCGGATGGCGATTTCGGGATTGGGTTTTGCAGGTTCCGTCGCTGCTTGCTTAGCTTTAGCGGTAGCGAGTGCTTGTGCTTGGGCGGCCGCCTTGGCTAATTGAGCTTTAGTTTCCGGTTTTTGACCGTCGAGGGATTCAATTTCTCCTAGTTTGACAGTCATTTTCATAATCCCAAACCGGACGCTCAACTCTTCGTTAGCATCGGGGCCGCTGAGGACTTCGGCGGTTTGGCCCAAGCTGGGAATGCGGATGCGATCGCCCACTTTCGGCATAAAACTCGGTTTGGGTTTAGCCGGTTGTTGGCGAGAGGGCAGGTGTTTTTCAGAAATTTGATTTAAGGTTTCTGTCGCTTGTTGGGCATTTTGAGCCGTCTGGTTGCCCGACTGCAAGCGACGAATGATTTGAGCAATTTCTGATTTCGCCGACCCTATCGCCTCATTTACTGCCACTTCCTGAGCTATTTTTAGTTCTCGCTCCCGCTCTTGCAAAGCGGCTGCTTTTTGAGAAACTTCTCTGTGCAGTTTTTCGGTTTGGTGTAGCAGTTGAGTTGCTTCTCTGGCCTTGGTTTCCTGTTTCCGGCGCTGTGCTTCGAGTCCAGCAATCACTTGATTGACATCTTGAGACGCTCCCCCGACATAGGTTTGAGCTTCATCGACTATGGATGGTAGCAAACCGAGTCTTTTGGCAATGGTGAGGGCGTTGGAACGTCCGGGAATTCCCCACAGCAAGCGATAGGTTGGCTGCATGGAATTGTCGTCAAATTCTACTGAGGCATTTTCAAAGCGGGAGTCTTGATATTTGAGGGCTTTGAGTTCGCCAAAGTGAGTAGTTGCAACTGTTAATAGGGAATGTTGGGCGAGGTATTGCAACAGGGCGATCGCCAATGCACTGCCTTCTGAGGGGTCTGTCCCTGCTCCTACTTCGTCTAACAAAACTAAAGATTTGGGAATTGGTAATTGGGAATTGGTAATTGGTAATTGGGGTTGGGGAATTTGTAATTTAGGTTTGAGAATTGGGAGAGCAGAAACAGTGTTCTGTGTGTCTGTGATTTCCTGGTCTTGCTGTTGGGAATTAGTAATTGGAAGGTTTGAATTTTCTTCCCCTTCAGGCTGCGATTTATTGCCTAAAACTTCTAAAATGCGGCTGATGCGGCGGATATGGCCGGAGAAAGTAGACAAACTTTGCTGCAAAGATTGTTCGTCACCAATATCGGCCAAAATATTGTCGAACCAAGGCAATTCTACGGGTTCGCGGGCGGCAACAAACATTCCTGCTTTCGCCATTAAAGCTGCCAATCCCAAGGTTTTGAGGGTGACAGTTTTGCCGCCAGTGTTGGGGCCGGTGATGGCGACGACGCGGATGTGCGGCCCGATCGTTAAATCGACCGGCACGACTGGAAAGCCTTGCTCGTGCTGTTGCTGCCAAACTAATAAAGGATGGCGCAACTGGCGCAGGGTAATTTGCGATCGCAGGTTGCGAATTAATAATTGACTTTTTTCTGAGTTTTCCTCATCTTCTTTTTCCTCATCTTCTTTTTCGGGATTTTTTGGTGCTAATTCTGGCTCTCCCAATTCGATAAATTTCGGCGCATTTGCTTGCAACCAAAAACTATAACGCGCTTTAGCGGCCGCTAAATCTAAAGTTGTAACTACCACCACCAATCTGTCTAAATCCGGTTTTACTGCTGCGACTTGCTCCGTGAGGGCGCGGCGGACTGCTTCTTCTTCGGCTTGTTCTTGCCTGAGAAACTGCCGCATTTGGTTGTTAAGATTGACTGTGCTGTGGGGTTCTACGTACAGTGTGGCGCCGCTAGCCGAGGAGTCGTGAACGATGCCCGGTATGGCATCTTTTTGGGGAGCTTTGACGGGAATGACAAAGCGTCCGCTTCTTTGGGTAATTAGCTGTTCTTGTACGGCGTTGGATTGGCGCTGCAAAATCCCCTGCAATATTTGATAAATGCGATCGCGCAACTGTCGCATTTGAACTCTAATTCCTGCTAATTTAGGAGTGGCTCTGTCTGCTACTTGAGCGCGATCGTCTATACAGCGATGGATTTCTTGCTCTAGTTCGGGATAAGTCCGCAATTGGGATGCCAATTCTTTGAGCGTCGGCACATCTGCCTGAGAGTCAATTATCCGGCGCAATTGCCTTGCTCCGGCGAGGGTGGTAGCAATTGCCAGCAATTCTTCGCCGCTGAGCAAACCTTGCAGTTCGGCTCGCTGCAGCGAAGTGCCGATGTCTTGGATTCCTTCAAAACTCAAAGCACCGCCAGCGCGGCTCTCTAACTGATAAGCTTCCTGAGTTTGGGCTAGGAGTTCTGCTGTTTGAGCTTGATTTGCCGGGATTTCGAGGTCGAGGGCGGCGGCGACGCCGAGTTTGGTGGCCGCGAAGGTAGCCAAGTGCTGACACAGGCGCGGCCATTCTAATAGTTCTAGTGTTTCGGCTTGAATCAAAGTTGAGGTGGTGTTGGTAATTGGCATTCTCAGGCGCTGACCGAGAAGGTGAATTTGACGATACTATTAATTGATTTTAAAGTTTTTTATTGTTTCCTGGCGCAACTTGACAAAGTATCTGCGATCGCCCTCAGCAGTCTTTCGGCAGAAAGCTCTGATGTACCATTAATTACGAAGGAGAAAATTTGCATTTTTGCATTGCCCGTCTAAAATTATACCTTCTAGTGATGCCATTCCCCAAAAAATATGCAACTGTAGGCAAGCTCCCAACTATTATTATACAGTAAGTCATTCCCAATTTTTTACTCTAAAATATAAAATATAAAATGGTATGAGCTATTTTTGGTTTTGAGGGCTCGGGCATCGGTTGTTTTTTGGTGGCATTGAACTATTTGGGAATTTTAAATATGTCAGCGCAATTCGGGCGGTTGTATCCTAAAAAGTAATTTGTGGAGATTATAGAAGTATGGCAAAGATTCTGGCGATCGTCGCGGATAGTGTGACTTTTCAAGTGGTGCAAGAGTTACTCGGCCAAGAGGGAAATCAGGTAAGAGTCGTTTCCGACGACAAAGAGGGTTTAGACTTGGCGAGGGAAGTGTTCCCCGATGCGATAATTTGCGACGGGACTTCGCCTCAAATCAACTTTTTGGAGGTGTGCCGGCTGCTGAAGGCCGATCGAGAATTGGCGGCAGCCTATTTTATTCTGCTGACAACACCCGAGCAATTTGATGAAATTCAAGAATTGGATGCGCCCTTTGACGACTTTCTGTTTAAACCGATAGTTAAGCAGGAATTGTTGGCGCGGGTGCGCGCTTCTAAGCGATCGCGCGAGTTGAGGGCGCAGTTGGCTCTCACCCAGCAAGAATTGCAACTGTCCCGCGATCGAATGCTGCAAACTGAAAAAATGTCTAGTTTGGGCGAATTGGTATCAGGTATCGCCCACGAAATTAACAACCCCATTACTTTTATTTACAGCAATTTAACTCACGTCCAAAGCTACGCTACCGATTTAATTGAACTGCTGCGATTGTATCAAAAAGAGGTAGTAGAACCCGGAGCTGAAATTCAGCAAAAACAACAAGATATGGATGTGGAATTCGTACTCGACGATTTATTAAAAATTGTGAGTTCCATGCGTACCGGGAGCGATCGCATCCGCCAAATAATCTTGTCGCTACAGGATTTTTCCCGCAGCGATCGATCGGGCTGGCAGTTATTCGATGTTTCTGACGGTTTAGAAAATACTCTGTTGTTGTTACAGCACCGCTTGCCGGCTCGCGAGGGAAGGCGAGACATCAAGGTGATGAAAGAATTCGGCAATTTGCCACAAATTGAGTGTTATGCAGGTCTGCTCAATCAAGCTTTTCTGAATATCATCAATCACGCGATCGATGTTTTGGAAGAGTCTGCTCAAGAGTTGGCAGAGTTGGAATCAATCAAATTTAAGCCTGTGATTTTGATTACCACTCAGGTGGTCGATGCTGAGCGAATTTCTATTGAGATTGCTGATAACGACATGGCAATTAGCAAAGATATCACAGCGCAACTTTCTGAGCCCTTTTTGGTGGCCCCCCCTGCGGAACCACCCATCTACTCGGGACTTGCTCTCAGCTATCAGATAATTGTAGAGCAGCACAAAGGAGAGTTAAAGTGTTTTTCGGAACCCGGTAAAGGTACTAAAATTTACATAGAAATTCCCATGCGTCACAGCTAATTAATAGTATTTACATTCATTGTAGGGACTGGTTTTTGAGATTGTTGGTTTTAGCCTGAGATTATGGTGAGTCCGCCCCTACAATGACTGCATTTTTTTTAAAGGTAAAATTCTGTAGAGGGCTTGGCAGAAGTTATCGAAAAGAGACTTGAGTTGATATTCAAGAGATTTGAAGGAGAGAGGAAGAGAATAGAAATATGAATAATTCCATGGAGAGGGGCAACCACGGGAGATTGCCCCTACAAAACACGGTTATGTAGACGTTGCGTGTCTAAGAGTGGAATAACTAAAGGGAGACTTGCGCGCCTTGAGTATCGAGCCCGATCGCCCTTACCTCAGCCTTTACCCCAAATTCCATCCAAGCAGCCGCCATCGCTTTCTCAACCGCATCAGCGGATGTCACATCCGTTAAAGCCAAAAGCGTCGGCCCGGCACCGCTAATTACCATTCCACAAGCCCCTGCATTCACGGCGGCTTGTTGCACCGCTTCATATCCCTTAATCAGAGATTGCCGGTAAGGTTGGTGAATTTTGTCTTGGAGGGCGCAGCGCAGCCAGTTTTGATTGCCCGTTTCCAAAGCCCGCACTAGCAAACCGAGGTGTGCAGCATTAAAAATCGCGTCCGCCTTACTGTAATCTGCAGGCAAAACTCGGCGGGCTTCGGCTGTAGACAGTTCAAAATCGGGAATGGCTACCACGGGCACGATATTCGGATGCCAGGGAATATCGCAAATCTCCCAAGAACCCCCCCCCTGCCCCCCCTTGCTAAGGGGGGGTGATGGTAGAATTTCCGCATCTAAGGGTGATTGTTCTGTTAGCCCCACTTCGGTAAGGGGGAATCCTTCTCTTAGCCCCCCCTTACTAAGGGGGGGTTGGGGGGGTGCATTGCTAGCAGCGAGGCGACATCCTCCCAATAAAGCGGGGACAACGTTGTCGGGATGACCTTCAAGTTCGATCGCCAATTGCATCACTTCCACTTGACTCAAAGGCGCACCGGCTAACTCATTTGCACCGACTAACCCACCGACAATAGCTGTGGCGGAACTCCCCAAACCTCTAGCCAGCGGAACTTGCATATCTATATGTATGGCTACAGGAGGCGGCGATTGGTTGAGGCGATCGTATAACTTGACAAAGGCTAGATAAGCGAGATTGCTATCGTCTGTCTTGACTTTGGCGGCTTCTTGGCCTGTAACAGTAATTTTTAGTTTCTCTGTTGCTGAAGATTCGAGTCGGGAGAATTGGAAGCGGTTGTAGAGGCTTAAAGCGGCGCCGATGCAGTCAAAGCCGGGGCCCAGGTTGGCGGTTGTGGCGGGTACGGTGACGGTGACGGTGGAAGTTTCGGGCATTTTTTGAATAGTTAATTTGGAGTGTTTAACCGCAGATGAATGCGGATGAACGCCGATCGCAGGTATTATACTATGTTTTCAAAAGCCATTTATTCTTGCAGCATTTGAAGATGCTTGATGGCATCTTGATAATCGTCGGTATTGCCATCTTTTTGATAGAGTTCGGCTGCTTTTTGATAATCGGCGATCGCCCCCGGTTTGTCTTCTAAGAACTCGCGGACTCGGGCGCGGTTATAGTAGGCGTCGCCGTAGTTGGGGTTGATTTCAATTGCGCGATCGAAATCTGCTTTAGCTGCTGGATAGTCTTTGAGATTGCGGCCGTGGATGATGCCGCGTTTGTTGTAGGCTTTGGCGTAGTTGGGGTTGAGGCGAATAGCTTCGGTGTAATCGGCAATCGCCCCTTGAATATCTCCCGCCTCTGATTTAGCTAAAGCACTATTGAATAAGTCTTCAGCAGGATTTTGAACAATCGTTTTTTGAACTATTAATATTGCTGAGGATTTAGCAGAGACAGCAGGGGATATATTACCAAAGATAGTAAAGATTACTAGAGTAGCAATTAAATTGTAAAAGGATGATTTCATAATTCAGGCAAAAATTTGAGCGACAGAACAACTAAAATCGGGCAACAAAGGCGAAGTTAGTTCATCATTGCTCAACAGCGTAGCAATGATCCTTAAACTTGCTTGTTCCCTGCGATAAACTTCTATTTGCTGCAATTGCCAATTCACAACCCAGTATTCCTGCACTCCTCGCACCGAATAGAGTCTGAGTTTCAAATCTCGATCGCGTCTATGATTGTCTGCACCGGGGGACAATACTTCAACAATTAACTCGGGTGCGGCGGTTAAATGGCCGGCTTCGTCTAGCAAGATAGCCAAGCGTTCATTGCTCGCCCAAACTAAATCAGGAATAACGTTATCAGCATCCGTGAAAATGATACCCGGATTGATTCCTGCTCGTCCTAAATTAGTCTCTCGCGACCAAGTATTAAGTTCTTGGTAGAGGTTGCCTATAGCCTGTTGATGACCCCAATGCGGTGCTCTAGTCACAAATAACTCTCCATCAATAATTTCGTAACGCTCGCCGTTATCGGGCAATAGTTCTAAATCGGCGGTAGTCCAGCGTACTTTATCAGATATTGTCTGGTTCATACAAGCACTCTTGATAGGTGATAGAAACATTCTAAACGATCGAGCTTCTACACGATCCACAGCTTGAAACAATCGGCATACACTGACTTTCGCTTTTTGCAAGCGAGACTCAGAATATTGAAACCCGCGCCCAGGCGGGTTTCGTTTTTGTAGAGGCGATTTCGCATCACCAAATTGTCCGATCGCCCAATTTAAAATTATTTAAAATTTTAAATCATCGGATTACTTCAAAATAGTTTTAGAAGCAATGCGAGTTTTCTTGCGATCGGCTTCACTCAATTGTTCACCAGATTGCAAGCGAGTAGCAGAGGTTTGCAGGACAGTTGCGGCACTTTTATCACCCATTTGCAAAGCAGTTTTAGCAGCAGTTTGCAGCATCGTAGCCGCACCGGCGCGATCGCCCTGTTGCAATCGGGTTTCTGCGAGTTGAGTTTGGCGGTATTTAGCCAAAGCTAAAATGTGCTGCTGTACCATCGGGTTAAGTGCCGGCTGATAAACTTTCAAGACATTAGCGGAAACTGCAACGGGATCGGAAAGCAAACTTTGACCGACAGTCGGATCGTCGTAGCGAATTTGCAATTGCCCGATCGCCTGTGTACCTTCGGGCAACTGTCCAATATAAATATTAGCCAAAACTACTCGCTCTATATCCTTCATTAAATCTCCCAAGCGCACCATAAAGCGATCGCCCTCTTGCTGTACCGGTAATTCGATCGTATCCGGGGCAACTTGGGCGATCGGTTTGAGTTCGGCTAACCGCACTTTTGGCATCAGGGAAAATAGCAAATAAGCATTAGTCAAACCTACACCTTGGACGCGGCTAAACAGTTTACCAAACTCGTCAACCGCATCTTCAGGACGCTGAATGTGAGCCAGAGCACCGCCGCCGGCATCAGCAATCTTTTCCAAAATATCTTGATTCCAGTTATCGCCAAATCCCAAAGAATTTAAAGTCATGTTGTAGTCTGCAGCCAGTTTCGCCAACTTCAAACAGCGGCCGTCGTCGCCGTGTTCGTTTTCGCCGTCAGTCAGCAGAAACGCCTGAGATATAGCTTCTTTTTTGCCTTTGCCCAACTCTTCAATACCTAATTTAATGCCCTCATCAATTGCTGTGCCGCCCGCCGAGCGCAATTGCTCAATTTGCCGTTTAATGCTACTGGGGTCTCCCACAATTTGATTGGGGACGAGGACTTTGGCTTTGTGGTCGAAAGCCACCGCGCAAAAGCGATCCCCGGGCTTCAACCTGTCTAGCAACCGTCCGGCGGCTTGTTTGACGGTTTCCAGGGGGCGTCCGCCCATCGAGCCGCTGTGGTCGAGAATCAGGCACAGGTTTAAGGGTACGCTGGAGTCGATCGAGCTTGCCATCGCAGACACTGAAATCGCTAGCTGGCGCTGGGTCGAGGGCGCGGCAGCGTCAAGGTTAGGGTCGTTTAAAACCGGGAGCAAACTAACTTTCATGCGGGATACCTAAAGATTGCGTTACTATTTCTTTAAGAATAGCTCCATCAGTTCAGGCAACATTTCGGTTATATGAACACACCAATTAAAGCTGTGCAATCGCCATACTACGGGGAAGGGAACTCTCGGACGCCACCTCCCGATTTGCCATCCCTGTTGCTGAAGGAGCGGATCGTTTATCTGGGGATGCCTCTAGTGCCTGCGGTAACAGAACTGATTATCGCTGAACTGTTGTTCTTGCAGTACGAAGACCCGGATAAGCCGATCAAAATCTACATCAACTCGACCGGCACTTCTGGTTACAGTGGCGAACCCGTCGGCTTTGAAACAGAAGCCTTCGCTATCTGCGATACGATCAGGTATATTAAGCCGCCCGTGCACACTATTTGCCTCGGTTCGGCAATGGGGATGTCTGCGATGCTTTTAGCGGCTGGTACAAAAGGCTTTCGGGCGAGTTTGCCACACGCTTCGATTGTGTTGCACCAACCCAAGGCTTACACGCGGGGTCAAGCAAGCGACATTCAAATTCGGGCTAAGGAAGTGCTGGCAAATAAAGCAACGATGCTTGAGATTTTTGCAAGCTGTACTGGCCAACCGATCGAAAAGATTACTAAAGATATGGATCGGTTGCTGTACCTGACGCCCCAGGAAGCTAAAGAATACGGTTTGATCGATCGCGTTCTTGAAAGTTCGGAAGAATTGCCGAAACCGCTGCCGGCTGGAGTCATCTAATTCGGTTATGGGTTATTAGTTATTAGTTATTGGTTATTGTTTATTGGTCATTATATAACCAAAAACTAAAAAACCTGAAATAACAAGTAACAAATAACTAATAAACCCGAACCAATTGCCCGCTCACCAATTACCAACTAAACGGAGTTCCGAATTATGCCTATAGGTGTGCCAAAAGTTCCCTACAAAATGCCGGGTGGTTATGATACTCAGTGGATTAATATCTACGATCGCCTCTACCGGGAACGGATTATTTTCTTGGGCAGGGACGTTGACGATGAAATTGCCAATCAAATCATCGCTGTGATGCTCTATCTCGATTCGGAAGATTCAGGTAAGGATATTATTTTGTACATCAATTCCCCAGGCGGGATGGTGTCGGCAGGCATGGCTATTTTTGATACCATGCAGCACATTAAATCGGACGTGGTGACGATTTGTGTGGGCTTGGCTGCTTCGATGGGTTCTTTCCTGTTAGCTGCCGGTGCGAAGGGAAAACGCTTAGCTTTGCCTCACTCGCGAATCATGATTCACCAGCCTTCTGGGGGGACGCGGGGACAAGCAACGGATATTCAGATTGAGGCGAAAGAGATTCTGCGGCTGCGCCACGAACTCAATAATATCTATGCTAAGAATACTGGCAAGCCGATCGAGAAAATCGAGAAGGACATGGATCGCGACTATTTCATGTCCGCTGAGGAAGCCAAGGAATACGGCTTGATTGACAGAGTGATCGAAGATCGTCCGTAAGTTATTTTTGCGCTTCAGTAGTGCGGGCAACCCTCGCACTACAACCTAGTTCGCAGTAAATTTTGGCAGAATCTTTACATTTAAGGATTCTGCCATATTTAATGGTACTATCAACGCTCATTCATGCTAAATGGATATTGCAGATTATTACCGACAGTTAGGACTGAGGTCTGGCGCGAGTTTATCGCAAGTTAAGGCCTCTTATCGGCAGTTAGCCAGACAGTATCACCCCGATGTGAATCCGGGAAACGAACAGGCTAAGAATAAGTTTATTGCTATTACTGAGGCTTATAAGTTCTTGGTGAATGTTGCCCCCCACCATGTTGCGGAGTCGAAAGTTGCCAATTCAACTGTGCCGCCTACTTGGACATCGGTGGATCGGGGGGTGAAAGCTCAACCGCAGGCAGTTAAAGTGACTCGAAAAGAGGCTGCCGTTCCATCTAATGCGGATCTGTCGGCGGTAGAACAAAAGTTAAAGCAAGATGCTTATTTTGAGCTGCAGCAGTTGCTGAAATATCAGAGGTTCCCGCGGGCGATCGCCTTGATTGAGGGTTTGGCCCAGCGGGTTCCCGAAGATTTGGAGGTGCGTCAGTGGCAGGCGATCGCCTATCAGCGCTGGGGACGGCATTTGATCGGAGAAAAGCAGGTTGATAAGGCGAGAATTTATTTGAAAAAGGCTGTGAAAACTGACCCTCACAATCGGGCTTTGTGGGCAGAAGTTGAGCGGGATTTTCGCCGGCTGGAAGAGATTTATTGAAGCGATGTTGTGTCCCCCTTTTGCAGGGGGTCTCCCTCATAAATTTTTAATTTTTCTAAAATAACTTGGGTATTTTCAGGTCGATTTTCTGGTAGCGGTTCGATCAATTCGTCGATCGAGTCGAGGAGTAACGGGTCAATATCTACAGCCTGGTTCCTCCAATTAATTTTACCAGTTTTTTCATTAACGGGAAAGTGACTTGGCTGTATGCCTGTTAATAAATGTACAAAAGTACGCCCTAGGGCAAAAAAGTCCGATCGCACGCCTGCTTTACCTAAAATTTGTTCCGGTGCGGCGTATCCAGCAGAACCTATGGGTGCGGTCTCTATATCTGCTTCTGTGGCGGCGCCGAAGTCAATTAATCTCAATTTCCCATTGGCTTCAACCATCAGGTTGGATGGCTTAATATCCCGATGTACTACATGATATTTGTGGATTTCCTGCAAAATATGAAGCATTTGTTGCAGCCAATCTAGAGCGAGATTTTGAGAAACAAACTGTTTTTTAGTTAAGAATTCTGCCAAGTTTTCTCCGGTAATTTTTTCCATCACCAAACAAGACAATTTCTGGAAGTTATGGGGGAGTTTAATTGGGAAATAACCGTCAGGTTCGACTTGGGGAACTGAACTCTTTCCGGCCAGCCAAATCAAAACTCGCGCTTCTTGCTTGAACAAGCGAACTAAATCGTGATTGTGGGTCTGTTTCAAGAGTTTTAAAATTTTGACAGTTCCCCATTCGTTTTCTCCGGTTCCCAAATCTTCGACTTCAAAGATGTCTGTGGGGCGTGCGGGATTGGGCGATCGCACTGGTTTAAGGATACGATAGCGATCGCCAATTAACAAATCCGTGCCGCAAGCCTGACAATTTTGAGCAGCAGCAGGATTTTCGCGTTGTTCGCAGTGAGGATTGATGCAATAAATCATCTGTCTTGATACGTCCAGGACTGACGGATTTAACGAATTGAATCAATTATTAGCATAAAACCCAGCAGTTCTGACCTTACTACTGGGTTTATATTTACCGCCCATTTGGGCACGCTATCACATTTAAGTCAAGGATTTAAGATTAATAGCATCGCGCTCTACCGATTGAGCTACCCCCCTGCGTTTGGTAGAGGGGGCTGGATATGAGCCAGCAACCTCGATGATGTGATTTTCCTGACATTCGTTTTAGCGATCGGCGGTGAATGCTGAGTTTAGAGTAATAGCTTGCTGTTGAATTTGTACGCAATGCTGCCTCTGCCAATTGGGCTACCCCCCTATTTTGATCCCTATTTTGGGTAGGAGGGACAGGAGTCGAACCTGCACTATCACATTTGTACGGTTTAAGTTGAAGTTTGAGTTTTAAATTGTACTCTGTTTATATCTTAAACCATAACTATCAAAAAAGCAAGCAATCAGCGAAAAATAAACTGAAAAATTCGCTCTCCCACTCTCTGTTCCTCAACTTCAGAATTGTTAGCTTCTTCGCGGGCGAACATAACAGCTTGCTGCAAGATTTCCACCCTTTGCAGCAACTCATTGATCCGCCGCGCTGGTAAAGCACCCGAAAACTTGACAGTCCGCCAATAGCCGATCGTAATATCTTCGTAATAAACATCGACTTGAGCCGGATGGTGTTCGGTAGCTTCAGCTTTAACGTGATTGCGCGGAGTTTTAAAAGTCTTGAGAGTTTGCACCGGTTCTGTGGCCCAACAGTCTGCCGAAGCATCAAAGTTCCAACTCTCGGAAGCATCTAAGACTGGAAGTTTTTTGATAAATGCTTGCAAATCTGCTAACTGCTTTTCAATGAATAGCAAATAGCTGACGGGAACTTCGCTCAAAAGCACGTTTCCGTCTACAGTTACGTCCGCGCGGGCGCTACAATTTTTCCAATCTTTGGTTGCGGTTACGTCGAAGAGTTTGGTCAAAATTTCAGTCGTTTTGCGGATAATCTCTTCTGCTTTGACTTCAACTTTTTTGGACTCTGGCGGCAGTTGTTCGCCCTCTTCGTCTTTGGGACGGTAAGTGCGGGAGATTCCCGAAAGCACAGCGGGCTTCTGGAGAGCTTTTTGAGCTTCTGCCAGTTCTTGAACCGAGCGGCTTTTGATGCCTTTTTCGATCGCAATAATCTGATTTAAGCGTGCCATTGTTCGATTTTATTGGCGCTGAACTCACATCAAGTCCGGTTGATTTTGATAATCAAATTGTTTGTCCTGTGGCTTTTAGGGCTTTGAGGACTTCAGTCCTCAGTACAAACCTCACGATCGTTCTTTAACCAAACTTGCTCACCTTGTAGCATCATTTACTTCAAAATAAATTACAAGCTTTCTTTTCTAGGCGCGGTGCCAAGAGATCCCGCCGCTACCTTGCTCAGCAATTTATCTCTCAAAAACTCGGCAAAATCTCTAGCGTCGCTGCGGATCAAGTGAACGCCGTCATTGGTACGCCATTCTCGCTCTTTCGGGGGTGGCAGCCACTCAAAACGCTCAGGCGGAAACAGCTTTTTAGCCAATTCTTGGACTTGTTTTTTCCTGATTGCAGCGTTAACTCGCGACTCTTGCGGTATGTCAAATAAAACTACTTTTGCACCGCTCTTCTTGTTAATTTCTGCGAGTTGACTTTTAATAAACTCAGCTTCTTTTTTTATATTTTCTGCATCTTGTTCAGACAAAGGTTGGCTTTGAATATCAACTATACTTTGGATAGCTTTTTGCGATAATTCAGGAGTAAGATTTCGACCTTCTAATCTGTCTAGAGCCTCTCGCGTCATTTTTTGATTCTGCTTCGATCGATTTTTGAAATAATCCACAAAAATGCTAATCGGACGGTATTCCTCTCTCATCATCGGTAGATACTGGCGTAACCAATAAAAAATAGGATGATACAAAGAATCTATTAATTCTGTATCTATTTTGCGAACAATAGTATCGTTAATTTCTACCAAAACGATAGGAGGCTTGCTTTTACTTCTTTTAACTATTTCTAAACCTGTCTGGCTCGCTCCTCCGCCTAAAGCTATGCTCTTTACGCCCTCTCCAATGTCTTTAATATTAAGGTTTGCAGCTAGAGAACTACCTACCATTACCATTTTCAGATCGGAATCATCCTGATATACATACCTTTGAGCTTTGACAATATTATTTTGAATCAGGCTAACTCCCTCGGAAGCTGGCAAAACTCCGCCGCTGACGAGCACTTGATAAAAACTCATGAGAAACAGAAAAATTAGTAGCGGGCGCAAAATCGGTCGCAACTGGAATTTGACAAACATAGAACACCTTCTAGAATTGGAAATAAATAAATTGTTTCGAGCTGCCACTGTTGAGGAATATCATTGCTAGCATAATTCCTAAAGCTAAATCTTGATAAAGGCTCCAGACTTTTTGACCGTTTTTATTTGAATCCTGTTTCATCCGATTTTGCCAAGTGGGAAAATGGGGAATGTGATAAATCACTACTGGTAGCGAAAAAATTAGCGTCGGAATAATGTGACTCCAACCGGGCTTGACTTTATAGTTGCGAACTAAAGTAACTGCGAAGTCAACCGCTTCTTCAAATCGAGGCAGTTTGAAAAGCAGCCATCCCACGGAAACAAAAGAGAAAATTCCTAAAACGCTAAGGCTGTCCAATAATAATTGCTGCCAGAGTGGTTTGGTTTCTGCTTGATTTGTTTCTGGCGATTTGTTTTTAGATTTGTCAAAGCCAAAAAAGCGTTCTACGGCTAAACCCAAGCCGTGATAAATTCCCCAAACTGCATAACTCCAAGCAGCCCCATGCCATAATCCTCCTAAAGTCATTACTATCATTAAGTTAACATAAGTTCTGATTTTTCCTTTGCGGTTTCCGCCGAGGGGAAAATATAGATAATCTCTGAGCCAAGTTGATAGGGAAATGTGCCACCTTCTCCAGAATTCGGACAGGGAACGCGAGATGTAAGGAAAGTCGAAATTGTCGGGAATTTTGTAACCCAAAGCAGCAGCAAAACCGATCGCAATTAAGGAGTAACCGGCAAAATCGGCGAAAATTTGTATTGAGTATCCAAACAGCAGTGTCAGGTTGGTAATAGTTCCAAATCCTTGGTAGTAGGGAAAGCTGATCCAAAAGGTATAGTCTTTTAAGTTGTCGGCGATGACCATTTTTAGGAAGTAGCCGACAACGAGCGAGCGAAAAATGAAATTCCAAGGAATGTCTTTAAAGTATTTAGGAACAATCTGGGGATAAAAAGTCTTGGATTTTAAAATCGGGCCTGACAGTAAATTGGGGAAAAAGCTAATAAAAAATGAAGTATTTAGCAGGTGTTGGCTAAAGTTGGGCGAGACGTAAGCGTTTGATTCTGTTTCGCTTTTGTTTTTTTGAGTCAGTACGTCTACGATTAAACTTATGCCTTCAAATGTGTAGAAAGAAATGCCGATAGGCAGAGGCAATTTTAAGAATAAATAAGCAATGCTGCCTTCGGAGCGAGCAATATTAAAAACATCGGTAACAAAGTTAGTTAGCAAACCAGCGTATTTAAACAAGCTCAAAATTAATACATTGAGAACTACTCCCGATAAAGCCCAAAAAAATCGCTGTTTTTTGTCAGAAATTCTGGCCACTTGAAAGCTAACTGTAGCGTTGATAATAATGGACAGTAGCAGGATCAGCAACAGTGCGGGGGCGCTCCAACTGTAAAAAATAAAGCTGGCAATTATCAGGATGGGAACCTGCACTTTTTGCAACGGAGGGAAATAATATATGGCGAAAACAATCGCAAAAAATACTAAAAATTCAATACTGTTAAATAACATAATTTGTGATTTCGCTCTTTTACGTAGCCTGTGACCCACTATATCAAGCCCCTGGGACTCATGGCAAGAGTGGCCCAGAACCCGATCGCGATCGCGCATCCTACCAAAGTGTAGCAAATATCACTCTTTGTTGGCGCTGCGACTACCTCTTGAGATAGATGCGGAAATCCCTCTCAGGGCGCGTTGTCATATCGGGAAATATTTCTTAACATATAGATAACAAAGGGAATCCGAGGAGACACCAAAAATCCTTAAGCCCTTGGGGTGCCCCGGTTAATCAGACTTTTCGCAAACAAGGGCTCAATCAATGAACAAGTCGCAAAACTCCGAAGTTTCAGCATTTTTGCCCATGCTCCAAAAAGGCATTTGGCTGTTTGGGATTCTCTCTTGGATATTCGGGCTGACAGATAGAACTATTGCACTATTATCTGACGGATATTTGTCGGCGATCGATATTGTCCAGCTATTTACAGCATCCTTTTTCTTCATTAGCTGGCTGTTGTTAAGCCCGTTTTTGGGTCTTAACTCCCAGAGTCAGCCGAAGGAAGAAGCATCTTCCTAGTTTTTAATTGGTAATGTTAGTTTCTCGATCGCTCTTTGTTTCTTCTGGGGCAAAACGGGCCGGCCAAATGCGATCGCAAAAAAACAAAGTTCCCGCCGTCACGCACAGCGGAATTGCCAACAGATTCAACAGGGGAATGCTCACCAAACCCAAACAAACCACACCAAAACTCCCGCTGGCCGGCAAACTCGCCCAAATTATCTTCAATTTCTCCTGAAAAGGTCGCCTCCGCCTCTCCAAAGGTGCATCTAAAAAGTCCAAACAGACAATAGTCGCGCCCAAAGCTACGCCACCCAAACTGCTAAGAATAGAGCCGACACCCGGCACCAAATGCAGCAGCAGCAGCGGTATGCCGACGCTCAACAAAATTTGTAGTTTTCGCAGTTCAAAGGCGATCGCCCTTTGAATATCCCCAAAACTACTCGCCAAATTCATTGGTGCTTCTGCGGGCAATTGACCGTTCCGCAGCAGTTCCAATTGTTCGGAAAGTTTGCCGTACCAGGGCGAACCTAAAATTACGCCAAACTGCACTAACAAAAATCCAATTATCAGCAAAAGTCCTGACACTAGGAGTACGCGCAGCAGCCAGCCGAAAGCAACTGTTAACACGCCGAGAAAGCTCAGCCAAGCTGGAAAACTCGCAATTAGAGCATTAAATCGGACGGACAAATCGGCAACTAAAACGTCTATCCCTGCCAAACTGGGAAATAGCAAGCTTAAATAAAGACCAATACCAATTATAAAATTTAGCACCAGGGGAACTAATACATAAGTCCACAGCTTGGGAGTTTGCAAAATCAGCGTGAAAGCTCGCAAAGGATAGGTGAAACCTGCGAGGAGTCCAATTGGTGCGGTAATGGCGGCGTGGGCGGGGTTTGAATTTAGCTGTTTTGACATATTTTCTGCTTTTGAGGACTCGACTCTATTTTCTATCATCCACTTTCCATTATTATTGCTGATGAGGATTTATCGCAGGTAGCCCCAAAGTGAAGCTTTTTATTTACCATACCCCGGAACTTACGCCAGCCGACAAAATGCCGGCTTGCGCGATCGCAGTTGATGTGCTGCGGGCGACTACGACAATGGCAACGGCCCTGAATAATGGGGCGGAAGCTGTCCAAGTTTTCAGCAACTTAGATAAGCTAATGGCCGAGAGCGAAAAATGGCCTGCAGATAAGAGGATTCGCGCCGGAGAGCGCGGCGGCGGCAAAGTTGAGGGATTTGACATGGGGAATTCCCCCTTCGACTGCACGCCAGAAAAGGTGACAGGGAAGCGAATTTTTATCAGCACAACTAACGGTACTCGGGCTCTGGAGCGAGTGCAAGCTGCTGCAACTGTGTTAACGGCGGCTTTGATTAACCGCAAATCTGTGGTGCAGTTTTTGTTAAATAAACAGCCGGAAACTATTTGGATTGTGGGTTCTGGTTGGGAAGGGAGTTATTCGTTGGAAGATACGGTTTGTGCTGGTGCGATCGCCCAAAGTCTGCTAGCAGAAAGCGGTATTCCTGCGAGCGATTTTGCTGGTAACGATGAAGTATTTGGGGCTATTGCTCTTTACCTGCACTGGCAAGATCGGTTGCACGAATTGTTGGAAAGAGCCAGTCACGGCCAGCGCCTCCTCGGTTTAGGTGTTATTGAAGATTTAAAATATTGCGCGCAAACGGATACTTTAGATGTGCTGCCGATGCAGCGAGAACCGGGAGTTTTGGTTAAGTCGGATTTTAAAATTCCTCAGGCTGATTTCTGGGTTCAATCTTCAGAAAAAACGGCGAATTGAAATTTTCTGCGAATGCAGTATTAGTAAGGTGCGCCTAGGCGCACCCTACGGAAATTAGTAGTTAGCGAACAAGATTTTTTTAAAAGAAAGTAGTATTAAAGATACTGGCCCGGAACACAAAATTGTTTGGTTCCTAGTGAATTGCAGGCAATTGAGAATTGCTGGATTCACCGCCGAAGCGCTGCATTAAACACTCGGCAATTCTGGCTGCTGCACCGGGTTCTCCCATGCGGCGCAATCCATTTTCAGCGATTAGCTGCAACCTGTCGGGGTCGCGGAGCAAAGACTGCACGGCGCCGGCAACTTCGGCGGGATGTTTGACTAAAATTAATGACGGGCCTAACAGGCGACTTTGAGCTTCTGCAAAAGCTGGAGTAAATTGCGGGCCGTTTCCGGGAATGGCGATCGCCGGTTTTCCTAAACCTACAAATTGTTCTGTAGCAGTTCCTGCCATTGCTATTGCTAAATCTGCTTCGTACAAACAATCGTTAAAACTTTGCTGAGTTAAAATCATCGTGGCGTTTCTCTGCACAAAGGTCAAGGGCAATAGCAAATTAGGAGATTCTTTCTGAATTTCTTGAGCGCTAGAAACAGGAGGTCGCAAAATACTTCCTTCTCGCCGCTGCGTTCGAGTTTCGCCTTCTTGTCGCCAGCCAAAAAATTCTAAACTAGGTCGCAAAGCTTCTAAGTTTAACTCTGGAGAAATGGCTCCGAAAAATAACAATTTGCGATCGGCAAACAGCGACAAAATTCCGGCTACAGCCTCTATTATTAGCAGCCAATTAGCATAGGCTTCCGGCGCTCTAGAACCGGGCAGTAAGGTGATGACGAGCGATCGCGACCTTTCCCGCAACTCTGCGTCAGGGCCGTAAAAACCGGCTGGATTTTCCGGTTGCAGTCCGTCCATCATCGGGTTTCCGAGATTGTAAGCGGGAATTCCCAGCTTTTGTAAAGTCTCGGCGGTTAGCGCGTCCCTGGCAAAAACGGCTCGACAGCGCGATCGAGTCATCAACCAGCGCTCCCAAGGCAAATAAACCGAGCGCGGGCAACCCCACCAACCAAAGACCCTGGATTTGCGAGCCAGAGGCCCGTTCTCGTCGCGCAAATAATACTCTGACTTGGCAGTACCGACAAAGGCATAGGGCGCGCCGCCGAGCCAAGCAAACAGCAGCGGTACAATATCCCCGCAGGCTAAAATAACGCCGTCTTGATTCCCAGACTGTTGTTGCGATCGCACCCAAGCGCGGATGGCTTTAAACTGAGCGATGGTTAACTGAAGCAGGCCGCCTTTGACATCGCGCAAAAATTCCCTCCCGTCCATGTAAATAAAGCCGCCCGAAGGCATCCGCTGCACCGGGCCGATGATGCGGGCGTTTTCTAGTTGAGCGAAAGCTTGCCCTTCACCCACTAGCGGAAACACGGCTAATTCTGGCGGATGCGGGTGCTGTTGCAGTTCCTGCAAGATGCGAAGGGCGATCGCGTCTTCTCCGTGGCCGTTACTGAGGCAAAGTAATTTCAATCCCAACTCTCTCAAAAACTCTATTGTCAAAAAATAGCCTGCAAACCCTGGGACTTCAGTCTAGGGATGGAAAGCAACTTTCCACTTTAGTTTACCAGAAAATTGTTGTTTGAAATAGTACAAAACACGGTAAGAGCGAACCCTATCCGGCGCCTATCAAAATCTCTGCTGTACCCAAAAAGATCTGGCATTTAACAGCAGTTGATCGGACTCTGCGAGGGCAACTTCTGAACCGGGAAAACAACTTGTTTAATGTTGGGAGTTACGATTGCATGCACTGACAATTGCGCGATCGACAATTGCCAGATATCCGGCTAAATAACGCGGCGCTAAGTTGCTGCACATCTAAATTATCTGTATGCAGCCAAGCTCTCAACCATGAGAGTCATACTATTTTCCCTCGATATATTGCTTTAAAGTATTCCGAATTTGTTTGAGCTGAAATCCCTTAGCAAGTTGGCGCAGCTTCGAGACAAACGGCACTAAATTAGGTTCTAAACTCTCCAGCTTAGCACTCTCCTCAAAAATTTCTTCAATGTCGCCCATAGCTGCGAGTTTCAAAAGTTTTGCTACTGACTCAGAAGCTGCAGGTAACAGAGAAGAATAAGCAGGAAAATCAGAGGCGGATGACAAACTGGGAGTTGTGCGCTTTTTGTTTTCCGAAGATTCCCCATAAATCCATTCTAGTCCCAAATGCACGCGCAACTGTTCCAAAAAGTGATTTGCTTCGATCGGTTTGGGAATAAAATCATCGTACCCTGCGAGGATGCTATCTTGCTGCGTAGCCTCGAAAACGCTAGCTGACATAGCGATTAACACGACATCTTTTACTGCCGGCAACTGCCGCAGTTTTCTTGCAGTTTCTAAGCCATCCATTACAGGCATCCGCAAGTCCATTAAAATCACATCAGGTTGAAATTCAACTGTTTTGCATAGGCATTCTTGTCCGTTTTGGGCATCTGCAACCTCAAATCCCAAACGCCGCAGCAGCCTGCACAACAAATCGCGATCCAGTTGATTGTCATCCACGATTAGCACTTTCCGCTTGTTGCCGATAAAACCGACAACCCAGCGTTTTTCCTGCAAAGGAGACACCTCCAAGTACCGTTTAGCTGCTGGCACTTCTAAATCTACCCAAAAAGTGCTGCCTTTTCCCAAAGTGCTGTGGACGCGAATTTCGGTACCCATTAGTTTCGCTAATTTCTGGCTAATCGAGAGTCCGAGACCTGTACCTTCAACAAACGTATTGCCTCCTACTTGGTGGAAGGGCAAAAATATTTCTTCTAACTTGCTTCGCTCTATTCCTGTGCCGGTATCCTCGACTTGAAAGCGGATTTTTAAAGCGTGTTTGGCTGCGATCGCATTGTGGGCGAAACGCATATAATTTTCTTTCAGTTCCGAACTCAAAGTCGAGAACTCATAATTTTCTCCTTGCCCTCGACTCCAGGCCCCTGTGCCGACATAGCCGACTTTGAAAGTCACACCGCCGCTGTTAGTAAATTTAACGGCATTGCTGAGTAAGTTTATGAGAATTTGGCGCAATCTTTTTGGATCGACACGAACGCAGCTAGGCAGGGGAGAGACTTGTTCGTAATTGAATAAAATTTCTTTTTGAGAGGCCCGCATCTGAAAGAGATCGGCAATGTTTTTCGTGAAATTTAGAAAATTTAACTCTTCCGGGTAGAGTTCCATTTTTCTAGCTTCAATTTTGGAAAGATCTAAAACATCGTCGATTAACATCAGCAGGTGTTGACCGCACTGTTGAATATTGCTGAGACTTTCTTGGTGCTCTGAGCTTAAGTCTTTGTCGGTTTTGAGGATTTGAGCGTAACCTAAAACGCCGTTTAAAGGCGTGCGTAGTTCGTGGCTCATGTTGGCAAGAAATTCGCTTTTGGCGCGGTTGGCGCTTTCTGCGGCTAATGCAGCTTGTTGGAGGGCAGATTCTGCAAGTTTGCGCTCGGCAATTTCGGTTTGTGCTTGTTGAAATAGCGTGGATTGCTGGATCGCGATCGCCAATTGCACGCACAATTGCCGGAGGGATTCTATTTCTGATGAATCCCAGGAACGGGGGCCGCTGCAATCGTGGGCGATCAGGAGTCCCCAGAGGTGGTTTTCTACCGTCGGTTGGACTTGGGAAATGCTTTCTCGTGCTTGTAAAATAGGCACTATTAAGTTAGCTTTAACTTCAAATTGTTCGAGGAATTTAAGGTGACATTCGCTCCTCTTTTCCGCGTAAATATCTGCTATAGCACGAATATTACCTTGCTGGTAAATATCAACAAATTTATCTCTAAAACACGTATCCAAGTTGTCAAAGTTTTTCAACGAAATTATATCTTTTGCTACGGATTCGACAACTACAAAACCGCTCCAGTCGGGATTAAAGCGGTAAATAACTGTGCGGTCTGTTTGCAAAAATTGTCGCACTTCTTCGACAGCAGTTGTCAGGACTTCTTCTAACTTTAGGGAGGAGCGAATGCGATCGAGCATGGCAACTACCAGCCGTTCTCGCCTTAATTGCTGCTGCAGGGCCATCTCCGCTTGTTTGCGTTCGGTGATGTCGGTAATTACTCCCACTAACCCGATTAAATGACCAGTTTCATCTTTAATGCCGTCGGCGCGAAATAAAGTTGTTACCAGTTTGTTGTTTTTAGTGTTGATTTTGAGTTCGCCTTGCCAAGATTTGCCTTTACGGAGCGTTTTTAACATTTCTAGCAGCACATTACTTTGGGGGTAAATTGCTGTTAATCCGCCTGCTGTGTTTAGTTCTTCTGCTGTGTAGCCGTACTGTTGAACAAAGGCTTGATTGTGGTAGATCGATCGCCCTGTCAAGTCAGCAATGCCGATCGCGTCGCTGGTGCTTTCCACCGCTTGAGTAACTCGCAGCAAATCTAATTCTGCTTGTTTGCGATCGCTAATATCAGTAATAGTGCCGATATAGCCTTTAATCTCCTGCTTGTCTCCGATTTCTGCAATTGCCTGACCTATCACCCAAATTACCCGACCATCTGGACGCTGAAAGCGGTATTCTGATTTAAAAGGAATTTTCTCAATAATTGCTCGATTCCATTCATTTTTTACCCGCTCCGTATCATCGGGATGTAGGGCATTCATCCAGCCAGTTTCTGCTGCTAATTCTGCGTTTAACCCCGTAATTTCGCTCCACCGTTGATTCACATAAAGGCAATTTCCCAACGTGTCGGTGTGGAATATGCAAACTGGCGATGCTTCTGCTAAAGTTTGGTAGCGGCGCTGGCTCGACCGCAGGGCTGATTCTACCTGTTTTCTATTAGTTATATCGCGGACTATAGAAATGATTTCGCCACCTACAAGCATTGTCAGCGACAATTCTTGAGGGAACTTAGTACCGTCCGGGCGCTGACCGCTCGCTTCTATATTGCAGTACCCTTTTTGCAGGAGAACCGGCATTATTTGTAGTTCAAAAAATAGATTTTCTGCTTTGCTGTAGAGCATCTTCCATTTCTTCCCATACAGTTCGCTAGGGCTTGACAAACCGTACATTTTGAGATAAGCTTCGTTTGAATAAATACATTCTTTATTATTATTAAAAATGGCGATGCCGTCATAAGCAGCGGCCATTGCTACTGCTTGTCGCTGCAGTTGGGACTCTACTTGTTTACGAGAGGTAATGTCGTGACCGACTGAGTAGATTAAACCTTCTTCGGTAAATGGCGATGCCGTCCACAGGAAGCATTTGTAAGAACCGTCTTTGCAGATGTAGCGGTTTTCAAAGGAGATACTGGACGTACCCGCTATTAGTTTTGCCCCTTCGGCTGCGGTGGCTTTTCGATCGTCTGGATGAACAAATTCGATCATTGGCTTGGCCAACAATTCACTAATACTGTAGCCTAAAGCTGTTGACCAAGCTGGGTTTAAACGTTTAAAATGACCGTCAAAACCTACAATGCAAAGCAAGTCTAAGGAGATGGTAAAAAAACGATCGCGCTCTGTTTGTGCCTGCTTTAATTCAGTAATATCCATCACTAAACCGTCCCAGAGAATATCGCCTTCGCTGCCACATTTGCTCTCATTAGTGAGCCTTTCTGGTCTTGCAGCTCCTTGCAGCCACTTAACTTTTCCAGATGGTAAAGTCTGCCGCCACTGCTGCTGCCAAGGTTCCAGCGTAGTGGCTGAAATTGCGATCGATGCTTTTAAATCTAAGAGATCGTCTGGGTGAATTCCATTGGAAATGAGTTCCGCATTTTGCTCTATTGCTTCTGCCTCTAATTCGTAGAGTTGGCGGCTGCCTGAAGAGATGTAGGGGAAAGACATTTTTCCAGTTGCTGACCTTCGTAATTGATAAATTATTCCCGGTAGGTTAGCTACCAATTTTTGAAAGCGAGCTTCGCTTTGTTCCAGGGCTTTTTGTTGCTGTCTGTATTCTGTAAAATCTCTAATTATACCCACTATTACTTTACTGCCGTCTGCTATTTGGAAGACGCTTTTTTTGGTAGAAATTATATGTTCTCTCCCGGCAGAGTCGGTGAATTTTTCTTCGGTTTCCAAGCAGACACCCGTTGTCAATACTTCTTCATCTTTTGTCCAAAAAACAGCAGCTTCTGATTGGGGGAAAAAGTCAGAATCTGATTGGCCCATCAGTTCTTGTCGCGATTTGCCGACCAACTGACAAAAAGCATCATTTAATATGATCCAGCGGTGTTGCTCGTCTTTGACAAAAATTGGGTCTGGCGTAGCATTTATGGTGTGGTTTAAAAATTCTTCTGACGCTTTCAGTTTCGCTTCGTAGCGGTAGCGATCGCTCACGTCCAACACTACTTCGATTATCCGGTCAATAGACCCGTCCAGGCGGCGGATGCAGCGCCGGGAAACTCGCGTGTGAACTATTTCGCCGTTTTTTCTGAGCCACCTTTTGTCTAAGATGTAACCGTCGAGCCTACCTGCTAACATCTGAGAAAAATTTTCACAATTAGCCTCCCAATCCTCTGGATGAGTCAACTCTAGCCAATTCTTTTGCACGAGTTCGTAGCGCTCATAGCCCAGCAAATTGCACAGGGCATCGTTAACTTCTATCCAGTGGCAATTTAGAGGAATGTCGCTGTCAATAATTGGAGCGATGATTGCAATGCCGATCAGGGAATTTTCCACCACCGAGCGATATTTTTCTTCACTTTTTCGCAAAGCATCTTGACTGTTCTGGCGTTCTATGGCGTAACGGAGCGATCGAATTAACAGTTCGCTGTCGATTTTTCTTTTTACCAAATAATCCTGGACCCCGACCGAAATCAACCGCAGGGCAAGTTCTTCGTCGTTTTGGGCGGTCAGAACTACGATCGGCACATTTACCCCGTATTCTTGTACCCGAGCCACCGTCTCGATTCCCAGACTATCTGGCAGTGAAAGGTCTAATAAAATTATGTCAAAAGTTTCTTGATTCAATCGCTGCTGCGCTTCGCTGAGGCGCTCTACTTTCGTCAGCACTATACGCTGCGCGCCGCCAATTTCTGAAAGCAAATCTTCAATCAGCTCAGCTTCCTGAGGGTTGTCTTCTACTAACAGAACTTTAAAGCAGATAGGAGGCAAAGCTAAGTTAAAAACTGCTTTCATAATATTTATTAATCAAGAAAATGTTAAACTAACTTGAATTTGACCTTTTATTTTCAGGGCAGTCATTCAATTGCACGTACACATACATCGACCGTAAGATTGACCGTAAGATTGCGGGGTGAGCAAGCGCTACAAAAAATGTGTTTAATAATTAAAATTATATCACGCAGTAACTAGACTGTCAACGGAAACTATTTTTTTTATAACTTGCGATTTAGACCAGTTAAAAAAGAATGCAACTGTAGTCAAGATTCCAACCCCGATAGTCAAAAAAAAATGCCAATTATTTACTTATTTTTTATTATTTAAAATGGTGTTAAATTGTCAATTGTAATTTATAGTTGTTGACTAACAATATAGAAAATAATTGACTTTTTCTACCTTATAAATTCTACATTTTGACGAAAAAATGTCTCAATTAAGCGATAGAAAAGTGAAACGTAGAACCTTGCTCCGGTTCCGATTCCACCCAGATACATCCCCCGTGAAGTTCCACAATCTTTTGACAAATTGCTAAACCAATACCTGTCCCAGAATATTCTCTTTGAGTATGCAAGCGCTGGAAAATTTGAAAGATACGTTTTTGATGCTGGGGAGCAATCCCAATCCCATTATCTGAGACAGAAATTAACCAGTTTTCCTCCTGTCTGCAAGCGGTAATATGAACCACAGGCGGTGCATCGTGGCGATATTTAATCGCATTGCTGACTAAATTTTGAAAAAGCTGTATGAGTTGAGAAATATCCCCCATTACCGCGGGTAATTCGCTGTAGGTGACAACGGCTTTAGTCTCGCGGATCGCCCCTTGCAGGTTCGCGAGTGCTTGCTCGACTGCGTGATTGCAATCTGTCAGTTCAAAAGGTTTCCGACTCCGGCCAACGCGCGAATATTCCAGTAAATCGTCAATTAAAGTTTGCATTCGGGTGCAGCCCTGAACGATATTGCCGATAAACTTACTACCTTGGGTGTCGAGTTGGTCTTTGTAGCGTTTTTCTAAAAGTTGAGCGTAACTGGCAATGGTTGCCAAAGGCGCTTGCAAGTCGTGAGAAGCCACATAAGCAAATTGTTCTAGTTCCGCATTTGAACGCGCCAATTCTTGGTTAGATTTTAATAGAGCAGATTCGGCGCGCTGGCGGTTTGATATCTCTTGTTGGAGTACCAAATTTTGCTCTTGCAGAGCTTTTTCAACGGCCCGACGGGTGCTGATTTCTTGTTGCAGAATTTGATTTTTTTCTTGAAGAGTTTTTTCTACTGCTAAGCGGCTCGTGATTTCTTCTTGCAGCAGCATATTTTGTTCTTTTAGCTGCTTTTGTAAATTCCGCAGGCTGAGGTGACTTTCGATGCGGGCGAGCACTTCTTCAAACTGAAATGGTTTGCTGATATAGTCCACAGCTCCCACAGCAAATGCGTTTACTTTGTCGAAAATTTCATCTTTAGCACTGATAAAAATTACCGGAATTTCGCGAGTTTTAGGCTCTAATTTCAAGTGCTGACAAACTTCATAACCGTTCATTTCCGGCATCATTATGTCGAGCAAAATCAAATCGGGTGGATTAGAATTGCAGGCTCTCAGAGCCATTTTTCCGTTAATCACGCAGCGGGGGGTGTACCCCCTCTGAGTCAACATCGTAGACAACAGACGCAGGTTTTCTGCTGTATCGTCTACTACTAAAATGTTTCCTAACGGCGTCCCTGGTTGGTGATCGTTCATTGATTATTTCCCTGTTCCTGTTTTCTTCACAAAAGATGTTTGCAGCTATTTTATTTAGGACTTACGGAAAACACCCGGTTTTTAGTAGGAATATGGGAAAAAAACGAGAAATCAGCTCATAAACCGGGTGTTTAGCCGTTTGTGCACAAGCAAGTCCTGTTATTGTTCGTTTACAAACCCTCAAATCCCCAGTAGCAGAGTCAGAACATTATTGTCCCAAGCCAATCCTTTGTCTAAAACCTTAAATCCCGCGACTTTGCACATAGCTTCTAAAGCAGTAGCTGTAGGTAGCCACCACCACGGCGCAAAGTCGTTCATGTCAAAAACTGCTTTTTCAGTTATCCCTATAAGTGGGTTGTTGTTGAGGTATTGCTGCCAGTATGCTGTTAAAATAGCTCGTTCTGCGTCGTCCAAAGCTGGAATAAACATTACTGCCGAAGCTGGAATTTCATAGCGTCCCAACTCATTTTCTATCACTTCTTGAGTAATAGCTGAAGTGAAAACTAAATGCTCGCGAGTTATCTGACGCAAGGCAACTAAAATCTGCAACGGATGCGGGTGATGGTACAAAACTCCTGCACAGTGAACTACATCGTAATGCTCGCCAATGTCGGCAAGCTGAATCTGAGTTATATCTCGATTGATACAGTGATAATTAGCAATATTTAAACTTGTCATGCGATCGTGAAAATCTTGCCACCAGTGGAGGTATGCTGGCATGGCATCAATCATTGTCAGAGATACTGCACCGTATTTACTAGCTACAGATACTTTTTCACTGACAGTTCCCCACAAGCCGCCGACTTCTGCAAAAGTCTTGCCTTTGACGACTCGGGCAATGTAACGATCGCGAATATCCTTAGCTTCTAACTCTAATAATAAAGTAGATTCCCCTATTTGACGCTGTTTTTCTAAAATCTCCTCTAATTTTTGGGATATTTCTGGATCTTTTGGTCTAATTTCTAATGCCATCAAGTACAACATTATGGCTTCGTCACGCCGATCGCTCTCAGCAAATTTTTGGGCGATTTCGCAGTAAAATTCAGGAGCGTGCTGCGGCTGCATTTGGTGGTGATAGTAGCTAGTTGCTACATCTGAATCAACCGGAGTTCTTTTAATGAGAGCCTTACCTAACTTCATGTAAATTCCCGGTATAGACGACTCGATTTTAAGCGCACAAAGGTAGGCGGAAACCGCATCATTCCATTCGTGACTTTCACTCAAAGCATCGCCTAAATTGTAATAAGACCAAGAAATACTGGGATTAAGTTCAATAGCACGTTGATAAGCGGTAGCTGCGGCTTTCCACTGTTGAGTTTTTAACAGCGCTTCTCCTAAATTGTGGTAAGTCCAAGAGAATTCTGGATTGAGTGCGATCGCCCGCCGATAAGCGAATGTTGCGGGCGAAAATTTCTGAAGTTTAACTAAAGTCAAAGCTAAGTTATAATGAGACCAAAATAAATCTGCATTTAGGGTGATCGCCCGTTCGTATGCAGCCTCAGCTTCTGACCATTTTTCTAGTTTAAAAAGAGCATCTCCTAACTTGTGAAAAGCTGCGAAAAAATTCTGGTCTACTTCAGTAGCGCGCTGGTAAGCGGCAGCGGATTCAGACCATTCTTCTAATCGATCGTAAGCTGCACCGATGCTGTAGTAAGACCAAGAATAATCCGGGTTAATTTCAACAGCCGTGCGGTAGGCAATCGCAGCTTCTTGCCATTTTTCTAAATTGAGCAGCACGCTGCCTAAGTTGTAGTATGACAAAAAAGAATTGGGATTTAAATCAATACTTTTTCGGTAGGCAGCCTCCGCTTCGCGCCAGAGATCCTTAGCTTGCAAAACATTGCCTAATTTGTAATGAAACTCCGAAATCTCCGGCTGGAGTTGAATAGCTGTGCGGTAGTTAACAATAGCTTCGTCCCACTGTTTCAAGTCGCTAGCAGCTTCTGCTATTTTGCAATAAGCTTCGCAACAACTCGGGTTTAAAAAAATGGTGCGGTGGTAACAAACTAGCGCTTTTTCTGGCTTATTTTGGGCAAGCAATGTATTACCAAAATCTAGATAGTCTTCCGCTATTTCTATTGGTTCCAAGATGAGTGCTTGATACCAACAGTCTGTCGCTTCCTCAGCTTGACCGACTTGGGTAAATATCCGGCTCAAATTTCGGTAAAATCCTGCAAAGTCCGGTTGGATGGAGATGGCTTTTTGGTAACAGGCGATCGCCTCTTGCCACTGTTCCAAAGTAGCGCAGAGAGTGCCGAGGTTAGCAAAAGCTTCGGCAAAATCTGGTTGCAGGGCGATCGCAACTTTATACCAATACCTTGCGTCTTCTAGTTTACCCTGAGCTTGCAGCGCCTTTCCTAGGGTCTTGCAAGTCTCAGCAGAATTGGGTTCAGATGCCAAAACTTGTTGGCAAAGTGCGATCGCCCGCTCAAAGTTCCCTGTAGCCAAATAAATTTCTGCCTGCTGCTGGAAATTCACTTGCACTGTTTCTGAATTCATTTTTTATTTTCCTTTTGAGTAATCATTCCATGTAAAATTATATGCTACAATTTGCCAATTTTCAAGTTTCTGTAAGTAGAGCTAGCGATCTGAGAATAGTGCTGAATGTCCGCGAGATTAATATAAACTAGACAGTAATAGGTTAACAGCGAGCTAAATCATGTCAATAGTCAATCCCACACCGCTAATCAGCGTAATTATACCTGTATATAATGGCGCTCGCTACATCGTGCAAGCGGTAGAAAGCGCCCTAGGTCAAACTTTTACTAATTTGGAGATTATAGTTGTAGACGATGGTTCGACCGATCGCACACAGCAAGTATTGCAGCCTTATTTTGAAAGTATTCGCTACATATATCAGGAAAATCAAGGAGTAGCCGTCGCCAGAAATATTGCTTGCCAACTAGCCCAAGGCGAGTTTTTGGCATTTCTAGATGCCGATGACTATTTCCTACCATCCAAGCTAGAGAAACAACTAGCTTGCTTTGACGCTGACCCCGCATTAGATATGGTGCAAACAGGTTGGCTCCTAGTCGATGAAACCGGGCGAGAGATTTCTGCTGTCAAGCCTTGGCAGCAAGCACCCGAATTAGATTTAGCCAGCTTTATTATAGATAAATGTGTGCGTCCGAGTGCGATGATGGTGCGCCGAAAGTGCTGGGAAGATTTGGGTGGTTTCGATTCTCATTTTTCGCTAGGCGAAGATTTAGATTTTGCCTTGCGTTTGACTTTAAAGGGGTACAAAGCAGTTTGGTTAGAAGAGATTCTTACCTGTTATCGACAGCACAATTCTAATATCATGTCAAGCGGTTGGGCGCTAATAAAGAATACAGAAATTGTGATGAAAGAATTCTTCGAGCGACCTGATTTGCCTGAGTCAATCCGCCAGTTAGAAAACCAGGAACGCTATCTATGCTTAAAGTGGCTGGCATGGCGGATGTACCGCGACGGTCATCTAGCAGAGATGGCCCAGTGTTTGGAAAAATCATTGCACTATACGCCTTTTTCGGTCACAAAAACAGTATTGAATTGGCTGGAAACTTTTAGGATAGTTTCTGAAGAATACGGTGAAAATTTTGACGCTTATTCGCTGAGTAAGTTAGCGGAATGGCAAGAGATAATTCAGATGGTGATGACTAATCCACCCCAACCTCAACAGACTTCTATTCCCACACCTTCACCAGCGCGTGAAGCGAAGCGCTCCCGTAGGGAATCACACATTCTACTCTACAACACGGACGATCCGGGCGTGGGAGGATTAGCCCACTACAACCATGCCATTCTCTGTAAGTTAGCCTTATTAGGCTATCGAGTCACTTGCTTGCAAACCAAACATTCTAGCCCCTTGCTTGAGCGAGAACGAGAGTTAGGTATAGAGCACTTGTGGCTGGATTTTAGCAGCCATAAAGATTTACAGCGGGTGTTAAGAAATACTCAGGATGCACAAGAATTTTTTGCTAGTAATAAACCGGATCTAATTATTTTTAGCGATGGTTGGTCATTTGCCAATTTTGCAGCTAAACAGGTAGTTATTCAAATGGGAATACCATACATTATGCTGATCGGGTTAGTTATGCCAGAACACGCAATTTTTGCCTGCGGGGATGTAGTGCCTTATGCACAAGGAGTGCTATACCACTGTCTGCAAGCTAGAGCCGTGATTGTTTTGGCTTACGAACATTTGAATTTATTGTGCCAACATTTCAAGTTGCCAAAAGAGCGAGGACAAGTGATTTACTTGGGGCGTTCTCCTGAATATTTTGCACCTCCTAATGCTGGGGTTCGTCAACGCCGGCGACAAGAAATAGAAATTCCTGAAGATGCGATTGTCTGTTTCACATCTGCTCGATTGGCATCGATTAAAGGGCATCGATATCAGATCGAAGCAATCAAGGAGTTGCAGCAGTCTCCTGTGTGGTCTAAACTGTATTTTGTGTGGGCAGGAACTGGTGAGGGAAGCGCTGACAATGTAGAAAGAGAATTGAGGGAAACTATTAAAGAGTTAGGGGTGAGCGATCGCGTGAAGTTGATCGGACAGCGCTGGGATATCCTAGATTGGCTGGATGCTAGCGACATATTCATTTTGACTTCTCTAGCAGAGGCAGCGCCTTCTCTTGCAGTCATCGAAGCGATGGCTAAAGGATTGCCCGTAGTTGCTTCGGCAGCGGGCGGGATTCCAGAAGGACTCGGCGATACTGGGAAGTTGTTGCCCGATCCCAATACCGATCCGGAGGGAACAGCGAGGGAATTGGCGGAAACTTTAGAAGCTTGGGCGATAAATCCAGAATTGCGCAGCCAAATCGGCAAAGCTTGCAAGCAGCGAGCCGAGAAAATGTTTAAAGAGGAGCGGATGCTCGCCGAGTCTGTTGAGGCGATCGAAAAAGCTTTACTTTCCGATCGCGAAAAAGATCGATTTGTTACTCAAAAACAGGTGCAGGAGTGGATGGCGAAGGTAGAAAGCCGGGTGCGCTACAACTTTTTAGTGTGGAAAGCGTGGCACGCTTACTGTCAAGAAGATCTCCTCGGGATGCAGAAGTGGCTTCAAGAATCTTTGCAGTGTACGCCTTTTTTGAGTACAGAAACGCTGTTAAACTGGATAGAATCTTTTAGTAATTTTTCGTCAGCTCAAGGGCATAATTTAGATACATATTCTCTAATTAATTCAGCAGAATGGCAACAATTAGTCCACAAATTACAGGGTCTTGAATCTGTATTTTATGCACGTTAAAATACCCGATTTACCTTTCAAATTAGGATTGCTTTCAGCAGTAGAATTGTATCTGCCTTCTGCCTTCTGCCTGACCTCCCTTACATCCGTTACATCCGTTTCAGAATCCGTTGCCGAACCCTTCCTTATCACCGATAAAACTCATGTCAATGGCAAATCCGACACCGCGAGTAAGTGTAATTATTCCAGCATATAATGGCGATCGCTACATCGCGCAAGCGGTAGAAAGCGTCATCAGCCAAACCTATAAAAACTGGGAAATTATCGTCGTAGACGATGGCTCAACCGACGACACCCGCCAAGCATTGCAGCCTTATTTTGACAAAATTCGCTATGTTTATCAGGAAAACCAAGGAGTAGCTGCCGCCCGCAACCGAGGAATTCAGGAATCCCGAGGTAAATTAATTGCTTTTTTAGATCAAGATGACTTTTTCTTGTCCGATAAGTTAGCTGGACAAGTTGCGTTATTTGACGGTCAGCCATCACTAGGAATTGTTAATAGTGGCTGGCGGATGGTTAAAGAGCAAGGCGAAAGTATTTTCGATGTAACACCCTGGGAATACTTGCCTCAGCTAGACTTAAAAACCTGGATTGTTTATATGCCCCTACTTCCCAGCGCCATGATGTTTTCGCGGCAGTGGCTGGAACGAGTCGGTGGCTTTGATTCTCAGTATGATTCAGTAGATGATGCCGACTTAATCTTGCGTTTAGCACTATCTGGTTGCGAAGCTGCTTGGTTGCCTCAAGTGACAGTATGCTACCGCCAGCACGGGCAAAATGTGTCCATCCAGAGAGCGCTAAAACAGGCAAACCTTTGTATTAAATTAAAGCAAAGTTTCTTCAGTAGAGCCGACTTGCCAGAGGACATCCGTCAATTAGAAAAGCAGGCTCTTTATGAAGCTCTGACATGGATGGCGTGGCAACTTTACTACAGCGGCTATCCGGCAGAAATGACTGAGTATTTGCAAAAATCTTTAGATTATACCCCGTCCTCGCTGACACTAACTATAATAGATTGGGTAAAGCGCCTTACCGGAATTTCTAACAGCTACGGCTGCCCAATAGATGGCATTGCTCTCAGAAAAATACCAGAATGGAAACAGTTAATGGCTAGTATCATCACTCCCAAAAAAGTGCGCGTCAGTGTCATCATCCCGACTTACAACTGCGAGCGCTACATTCTCAAAGCCGTAGAGAGCGTTCTCAGTCAGAGTTATGAAAAGTGGGAAATTATCGTCGTAGATGACGGTTCAACTGACAACACTCGCCAAGTTTTAGCACCTTACCTCGATTTAATTCAATACATCTATCAAGATAACCAAGGCTCAGCAATTGCTCGAAATAATGCTTGCAAATTAGCAAAAGGGGAATTTTTAGCTTTTTTAGATGCTGACGACTTCTTCTTACCAGAAAAACTAGAAAAACAAGTAGCTTGCTTTGACGGTGACCCCACATTAGATTTGGTGCAAACAGGTTGGCTTATCGTTGGCAAAAACGACGAAGGCATCTATGGAGTAAAGCCTTGGGAAGAATCACCAAAATTAGATTTAGAAACTTTTGTTTTGTACAAATCAGCGCGTCCCAGCGCCATGATGCTGCGGCGAGAGTGGTGGGAACGCTTGGGGGGTTTCGATCATCGCTTGCCGCCAACAGAAGATTTAGATTTTGTCCTGCGTTTAGCTTTAAAAGGCTGCAAGTCAGTTTGGTTAAAAGAGATATTAACCTGCTATCGCCAGCACGACAGTAATCTCATGTCCAGCGGCTCCAAAGTAATGAAAAATATGGAAATTGTGATGGAGCAATTTTTCGCGCGGCTAGACTTACCTCAGTACATCCGCGACTTGAAACGCGAGGAACGTTACAGGTGTTTAGTATGGCTAGCGTGGCGGATGTACCGTGATGGATATTTGGCCGAGATGGTCGAGTGTTTGGAGAAATCTCTTCATTACACTCCTTTTACAGGTACGGAAACAGTATTTAAATGGTTAGAAACTTTTAGGGGTGTTTCGCAAGAATACGGTACCGACTTTGATAGTTATGCCTTAACCAATTTAAAAGAATGGCAAGATATCGTAGTGGTTGCTGCTAACAATACTCCTCAATTTCAACCTGCACATATTTCGATTTTCCAACCGCAAAAAGCCCGCCTATTACTGTACGCAGAAGACCACGGAGTGGGAGGCTTAGCTCATTTCAACCACTCGCTGATGTGTAAATTAGTAGCCGAAGGATACCAAGTTATTAGCGTTCAAACTAAAGCTTCTCACCCTTTAATTACCGAACAAAAACAGTTAGGTATAGAACATATTTGGCTGGATTTTGACACAGTAAAAGAGTTTTTGCGAGGTGCTTACAATTTAGGCGATGCTGAAAAAATTTACGCGCAGGCTCAACCGGATTTAATTATATTTAGCGACGGCTCGCCGATGACCAATTTTGCGGCCAAACAAGTTGCTATTAAGCAGAATATACCGTACATAGTTACTCTCGGTTATATCGGTCGCAATTATGAAACTTTCGATCGGGGCGATCGAATTCCCTATTTAAAGGCCGTCTCCTATCAGTACGATTTAGCCAAAGCAGTAGTAGCAGTGTCCCAGGAAAATTTAAACTTGTTCAAAAGAATTTTTAAAGTACCTCTAAAACGAGGCAAAGTTATTTATTATGGGAGACCGAACAGTTATTTTGAGCCGCCGAATCTTTCCACTCGCCAACGCCTGCGTCAAGAACAAGGAATCCCGGAAAATGCTATCGTTTGTTTTACGGCGGCGAGATTGACTCCAATTAAAGGACATCAGTATCAATTGCAGGCTATCGCCCAATTGAAAAATCGTCCACTTTGGCCCCAAATTTACTTTGTTTGGGCCGGGCCTGGGTCTACAACTCACGACAATAGGGAACCTGAATTAAGAGCAACTGTGAGCCAATTGGGAGTAGAAGAACAGGTTAAATTCTTAGGACAGCGGTGGGATATTGCTGATTGGCTCGACGCCAGCGACATCTTTATTTTATCTTCCCAAGCAGAAGGAATGCCGCTAGCAATTATGGAAGCAATGGCGAAAGGATTGCCCGTAATTGCCACAGCAGTCAGCGGGATTCCTGAAGAATTGGGAGATACGGGAAAGTTGCTCCCCGATCCTACAATCGACCCAGAAGGAACAGTAAAAGAATTGGTAGAAACGGTGGAAATATGGGCAGAAAATCCCGAATCGCGCAGGCTTGCAGGACAAGCGTGCAAAGCGCGAGCCCAAGAACTATTCAAAGAAGAACGGATGCTTCGGGAATATGGAGAAATAATTGAACAGGCATTTGTAAGTGACGATGAGAGCGACAGTTTCTCTATTAGTCCGAAACTCCAAAAGCAGGTACAGCAAGTGGATAGCCTGCTGAAATACTATTATTTAGTGTGGAAAGCTTGGGAGGCTTACGAGCGGGGAGATATGTCCGAGATGGTGAAGAATTTGCAATCTGCTTGGGCCTGCACACCTTTTTTGACCACAGAAACTATCTTTCAGTGGGTGCAAAATTTTGGTACTTTCGCTGCGGAAAAAGGAGTTAATTTCGATGCCAACGAGCTGATCGACTCCCGAGCGTGGCAACAAGTGATAGAATCAATACAGGGTTTTGAAGTGTTTTCATCGGTTCGTTAAAACTGAGTTCTTGCAGCATTCTTAAGAACGGGCAATATGCCCATTTCACCAAACATCAACCAAAGAAAAGATATGCAATTTACATTCAAGTTCCCACGTATTAATAAACTGCTGCCAATTGGTTTAGCTATTGTCACTGTTCTGTTAATAGCCTATGTGGGACAGCCAAGAGCGATCGCCCAACTGCGATCGAACGTTACAGTAGATTTTGGACAGCCAGCCACCGGTACAATTTCCATGAGTGGCATCCTGCACGGAATCGACACTGCCAAACCGCCGGATAGCTCGATAAAACCCTTGCAGCCCAAACTTTGGCGGGCCGGGAGACTCGATATTTACGATCGAGTAATCGCCAGCGGAGCCGAGTTTCAGTTACTCGTTAGCGACTTGTGGGGCTACGGTAGCAATCCCAATGGCTGGCCCTATCAAAACTACCCTGCGTGGGAAGCATTCATCCGACAGTTAGCGCAGCAAAATAAAGGCAAGAAAATTATTTGGGATGTATGGAATGAACCCGATTTAAAAAATCCGTTTTGGAATGGAAGCAGAGAACAATTCTTTGAAACCTACAAAAGAGCTTACAAAATTTTGCGAGAAGAATTGGGGCCGTCAGCAATGATTGGCGGACCGAGCATTACCAACTACAACAAAGAATATATCGCCGCTTTTTTGGATTACTGCAAAGCGAACAAACTGGAAGTAAATTTCCTAGCTTGGCACGAACTCAACGATACCATGATCTTATTTGTTGACGACCATGTAATTGATGCTAAACGTAATTTTCAGCAAAGTCCCTCTTACAAGGAACTGAAATTGCAAAAAATTTACGTCAACGAAATTGTCGGCAACTTAGCGCAGTACCAGCCCGGGGAAATCTTAGGTTATTTGTATAACTTAGAGTATGCAAAAGCTGACGGTGCTTGCAGAGCTTGTTGGGAGACTCAAGGGCCAAATAAAGTTAGCAATTGCTTCAACAATACGCTGAGTGGGATGGTCACGCCTAATACTTTTGCGCCAAGAGCAGCTTGGTGGGCATACAAAGCTTATGCTGACGGAGTTAATTCGCGGGTGCGGAGTTGGTCAAATAACAATCGCCTTGTCGCCTTAGCCAGCAAGTCAAATCCTGAAGGTAAAGCACAGATACTTTTAGGTTATTTCGATCCCAATTTTTCCTCAGCAACAACGGTAACATTAAGCCTCGGAAATTTGGAGCAGCTAGGTATTCAAAGAGGCCAGAAAATAACTCTAAAATTAGAAAAAATTCCCAACAATCAAGAAGGAGCCGTGCCACAGCTTGTCACCGTTAAAGAAGAAAGTTTTTCGGTGGGTAGTGGCAGCTTGGCTTATGTTATCCCTAATTTCAACGTCCACGAAGGCTACTTATTGACGGTTAGCAAGTGATATCGTTTTCGTTTGCATCGGAATTATATAGAGGACACGGCACTGCCGTGTTCTTACAAATATATAGATTTTAGCTGGGAGTATTCAAAGATTTTTGCACCGATTCCAACCACTCTCGGACTGTTTGATTTTCGGATTGTGGGTCGTAGTAACACCCTAATTCATCGAGGATGAATGCTTCTAAATCGGCTGGGGCGATCGGCATTTCTAACAGTTTGCTGAGTTCTTGCGATGCAGCTTCAACACTTGCGGGCGGTTCGCTGCTGCGGTAGTTGTTCACTACATCGCTGGGAGTGTCAGCTTCTAATGGCCAGTCTTGGTGAAAGTAGGAACTGAAAAATTGGGTTAAATGAGGAAATTGATTGATCATTGGGGATAGGCTGTGAGAATAAAGTATCCGGGAGGTAATTTGGCGCTGCGCTGGAGGACGATTCTCAGGCGAGATGTTGAAGTTGCTTTGGATGCGCGGCGAGGCAGAGTAATGCCAATGATTCTGTTGGCATTGTAGTCGATCGTATAACGATTTCCTCGACTTTTCACCCAGGAGTCGATCGCACTTTGATTTCTGTTCATTGCTTCTGCAATAGCCGCTTCGGCGACGGAACGGTCAGTAAAAGAAGATGCTGCAGAAATTCTCGTTTCGCTTGCGAGTCGCTGTGCTAGTTCTGCTTCTGTTTTGCCAACGTGTCTCTCTAAAGTGTGTCCTCCTGCTGATTCGTGAAAGTCTAATCCGCCGCCCGGTATGTTGGGTACAAAAGCTATGGTCGTTTGTGGTAGGGTTGAGATTTTCGGTGCAACAACCGTGGCGTAAACACCAGGTATAGCCGATTGGAATAATATAATTATTGAGGCGATCGCACAGAGGATACCTAAAAACTTTTTTAGGCGATCGAGTTGATTTTTCATTGCTGTTGAATCTATTTCTTATATTTAGTATAGGTATTTGCTGTTTTTTTGTCTCTTTTTTAATCGACTCTTAGTAAGTTAGAAATTGCGCTGTATTCAAATATACTGTCCGCAGTACCCACCCTACTGTTAGTTAGAAATTGCGCGCAGCATTCAAATACACGGTGCAGTCGCACGCACCCTAGAATTATTTATAAAAGTTCGTGATTTCTGCGGTTTACAAAGCTTCACTCACTATGAGAAAATGTTAATAATTCTTTGAAAAAATCCCTGAGGATTGATGATAAATTAATTTATCATCTTTAAAAATGTGCCAAAATGCAAGTAGTTATCCTAGCCGGCGGTCTCGGTACTCGTCTCAGAGAAGAAACAGAATTTCGTCCCAAACCCTTAGTTGAGGTGGGAGGCCATCCAATTATTTGGCACATCATGAAGATCTATGCACACTACGGTTTCCAAAACTTTATTGTGTGCTTGGGCTATCGCGGCAACATGATTAAGGAATATTTCCTCAATTATGAAGCCATGAACAATGACTTTACTATCTGTCTGGGACGCCAAAATACCATCACTTATCACGAGGAACATCTCGAACAAGATTTTAAAGTGACACTAGCTGAAACTGGCGCGGCAAGCATGACAGGAGGGCGGGTAAAACGGATCGAAAAATATATCGATCGCGAGAATTTCATGGTGACATACGGCGATGGAGTAGCTGATGTCGATATTGACGCCTTGCTCGATTTTCACAAGTCTCACGGTAAGCTGGCAACTGTCACCACCTTTCGTCCGATTTCTCGCTTTGGAATTTTGGATGTAGACAGCGATAGCCGCGTAGTTCAATTTTCGGAAAAACCTCAAGTTGACGGCTGGATCAGTGTTGGATATATGATATTCAACCGCCGGGTGTTTGAGTATTTGGGGGGAGATGATTGTATTTTAGAACAAGAGCCGATGCAGCGTTTGGCGGCAGACGGACAGTTGATGGCTTACCGTCATGATGGGTTCTTCTTTGCGATGGATACTTTTCGAGAATACAAGTATTTAAACGAGCTTTGGGATGAAGGGAAGGCTCCTTGGAAAGTGTGGAAATGAGTTAGTTTTGGGGCGGGGATTTCTCCCCGCCCCACAGAATTTTGAAAAAAAATAACTATAAAATGACTTCAGAAACCCGGTTTCTTCGTAGATTTATCGTGACTCGTCGCAAAACTCGTAGAAACCGGGTTTCTAGCTACCTATCCGTGGGCTATACAGCTTTCCGAAGTAAGGGTGAAAATTACGAGAAAATAATTATAAAAAATGGATTTCCAAGATCTTCTCAACAGCACAGAAACTTACCTACAAAAGTGCGTTGCACCTCACGCGGAAATTATCGACAGCGACTCGGAAGCGCTGAAAACAGCAGTTGCTGGATTGGAAGCTCGATCGCTCTTAGCATTGCGAGTTCCCCAAAAATGGGGCGGCGCTGAAATTGCACCGGAGATTTTTTACCAATATCAGGAATTGACGGCTCGATATTCCGGCGCTTTGTCTTTCCTGCAAACTCAGCACCACAGCGCAACTGGGATGCTTGCCAACAGCGACAATGAAATGCTAAAAAGCAGATACTTGCCCGCGATCGCCCAAAAAGACTTACGCTTGGGTATTGGGTTTTCGCATTTAAGGCGATCGGGCAATCCTGCCGTCACCGCGACTCCCACAAAAGCGGGCTATTTACTGTCAGGAAAAGTTCCTTGGGTAACAGGTTTTGGCTTGTTTCAAAAGTTTATTGTAGCGGCGGTACTTCCTGACGAACGTGCTGTTTTCGGTTTAGTGCCTTTTACCAATAGTGAACGCGAATCGGGTAAAATAGCTTTTAGCGAAATCATGCAGTTAATCGCCATGAACTCGACTAATACTGTGACAGCCACTCTCGATAATTGGTTGCTGCATGAATCGGAAATAATTTCACTTAAACCTGTCGGCTGGATTTCGGAAAACGACAGCAAAAATATAGTGAATTTTGTTCCGGGTACTTTTGGCTGTATTCGAGCGGGATTGGATGTAATTGCAGCAGCGGCGGCTGCTAAGAATTCACCTTTTATAACGGCGGCTTGCCAAAAACTAGAGCAAAAGCTCGATCGGCTAAAACAGAATTTCCCACAATCTCAACATAGCTCGAAAGCAGAACAATTAGCGTTGCGAGCTCAAGCCATTGATTTAGCGGTGCGTTGCGGGCACGTGGCAGTTGCAGTTTCTAGCGGTGCTGCTAACGCTGCGCTACACCCAGCCGGGAGAGTTTATCGAGAAGCTTTGGTGTATACTGTTTCCGGGCAAACAAAGGATGTGATGGAAGCAACGCTCGATCGACTAATCGAATTTTAGATTGTAGATTTTATCTTTTATATTGAACTTGCAAAAGGTCAAAAACTCAACTGTGTTTAATAAATAATAGATATATTTAACCTGATGACCAACAACTTCAACTCAAATAACTTAAAAACGATCGCCTACAGCCAAATTATAGACTTAACCCATGCAATTCATCCAAATATTCCCATTTGGCCAGGAGATCCAGCCACAGAAATTGCCACAGTATCTCAAATAGAAACAGACGGGTATTTCCTGCGAAAATTCTCAATGGGAGAACACAGCGGCACTCACATCAACGCACCCAACAGCTTTTATGCAGGAGGCGCCAGCATTGATAGTTATTCCCCGCAGTCGTTAGTTTCCCCCGCAATTGCGATCGACATCCGAGAGCAAAGTCTTGCCAATCCCGACTACACTTTAACAATAGATGATATATTGACTTGGGAACGGCAGCACAAACTTATAGAACCCGGAAATCTAGTTTTATTGTATACTGGCTGGCAAGAAAAATGGGATAATCAGGGAGCATTTTTTAACCGAGACGATCGCGGAATTTGCCACTTTCCCGGATTTGGCAAAGCAGCCACTCTATTTTTGCTAGAAGAACGCTCTATCGCGGGAATTGGAACCGACACCCACGGAGTCGATACCGGGCGAGATGAAAGTTTTGCGGTTAACAAATTGGTATTGGAAAAGCAGCGAATAGTGCTGGAAAATCTAGCAAATCTCGACTTGTTACCTGTGGCTAACATCACTTTAGTTATCGGAATCTTGCGTCTTTTGGGAGGTTCCGGCTCGCCTGTGTCGGTGTTAGCTTTTGTCGCTTAGTGCGGTCAAACTTACATCTTGTACCATTCTCAAGAACAGGCAAGATGCCTGTTCCACAAAGAGTAAATTTTCTTGTGGAACAGGCATCTTGCCTGTTCCTAAATAGGTAATTGAGAATAGTGCAATATCTCAGGTAAAATTAGATTGAGAGAAGTCGAGTAAAAACAATAAGATTAATGACAGAACTGCCCAAGGATCTCAACGAGGCGATCGCCCAATCCCGCATTGCCACCGCCGCTGCCCTCTCGGACGGCAAAACTCTACTGCAAGTCGAATTAGTATTTCCAGAAATCGCCCTGCAAGCACAGTCTATCACCGAACAATTCCTCCCAGAATTTGAAGAAATCTACCCCGGAGTAAAAGTCTTTTTTCCCGACGCCGGTGCGGCAGCCCTCGCGCGCCGCGACTGGGGAGAAACACCGTTTAAAGTCAGTGATTTGGGTAGCAGTCGCAGCCCTGTTGAAGATAAAATAGCACCGGAAGATCAACTTTTCCTTTTGATCAATCCCGCAGCCGTAGAAGTGGCACAAGTCGAACAACTTTACATAGCTGCGGCCGGTCGCCCAGTAATTCTACTCAACCCGCGCCTGGAAGATGTTGCCACCATAGGTATAGGCTATGCGGGCCGCCAATTGCGCGATCGATTCCTCAGCAAAATTGAATCCTGCTACTACATCAGACCCCTAGACACTGCTGCTTTATTCCGCTGCTACCCCCAATCGTGGCAAGTGTGGCTGGAAACAAACAACGAATACGAACTAATTTCTGAAACCGCCCAAAAACCAGTCGGAGACGATTTAGAGCGGATTTTAGCCAAAGCTCTCGGAACCGACGATCCTGACTCCACCACACCTGCCAAACCTGTAAAAAAGAAAGGTTTTTTGGCAGAACTCCAGACATTCCTCAAAGCTTTGACTCAGTGACAATCGTTAAGGCTCGATCGTATTTTAGGGTGTGTCAGCTAGGATTATTTTCGACTTAATCCGTCGCCTAATCGCTGAAGCACCCTAAAGCGTGAAATAACTCACAGCTTTGCCTCACTAACAGCAGTTGCAGAAGCACAATTAACAGCTTGCCTCTGTTTCTATCAGTAGCTACGCAAACAGGTACTGGCGAGCTTTACAGAATCTTTATACAAAGCAGTATAATGGGTGACACCCCTCCACCGTAAAAGAGGAGAGGCAAATAGCAGCAAAATCAGATGCTATAAGGTAGAGATGGGGCTTTTGAGTCAGGGAAGCGGATAAACACAATGGAGCATCGGCGCATTGTTATCGGGGACGTACACGGGCATTACGATGGCTTAATGACCCTGCTAGAGGCACTTGCCCCCAGCTTGAACGATCGCGTCTATTTTTTGGGAGACTTAATCGATCGTGGTCCCAAAAGCGCTCAGGTATTAGATTTTGTGCAGCAAAGCCCCTACCAAACTCTGTTGGGCAACCACGAACAACTCATGCTGGAAGCTTTGTCGGGGACACCGATGGATATGCGAGCGTGGCAATCTTGGCTCTACAGTGGCGGGGATGCGACAGTAGCGAGCTACAGAGATACAGGGATGATGCCGTACAAACACTTAGAGTGGCTGCGATCGCTCCCCACGCACCGGGACTTAGGGGACATCTGGCTGGTTCACGCCGGCGTTGACCCCCATCTGTCGATCGAGGAACAGTCGATCGAACAACTGTGTTGGATTCGCAGGGAATTTCACACCATGTCGAAACCCTATTTTCCCAATAAATTAATTATCACCGGTCACACGATCACCTTTACCTTTCATGGGGTCAGACCGGGCGAATTAGTCAGGGGCGAAGGGTGGTTGGACATTGACACGGGTGCTTATCACCCCAAAAGCGGCTGGCTGACAGGATTTGACCTCAGCTACCGCAGAGTTTATCAAGTAAATGTATTTAACAATCAAGTCCGAATTTTGCCGTTTGACGAAGTTGTCAGGCAATTGAAGCCGCAGCCGATTGCACCCCCGAAACCTGCGATCGATTCTGTTGTTCAACAGCAGTGTTAAATCAAGTTTTCGTTGTAGGGTATGTCAGCTTAAGTCCGATCTCTTAAATCGAAATTAACTTGGTGCTGACATACCTTAGTAACTGGATTTATTTTTTAACGAACCGCGAAGACGGGAAGATCGCGAAGTAAGAAAAGAGAAGGGAAGAGAAGAGAAAATAAGAGAGTGCCTGACTGATTTACGTTTGCTACGAACCTAAAAGCCTGCGGATTTCTAGCCTGTAATCCTCATTATTCAAACCTTCACCGCTAGCAAGATCCGGATCTATAGCCTGCGAAATAGCAGCAATACGATCGCCAGTAGCCGGGTGAGTGCTCAAAATGCTAGGAGGAGAAGGTTTGTCGAGCAACTTTTTCATAAAATCAACCATCCCAGATTGAGCGTAGCCTGCTCGCCCCATAGTTTGCAATCCCAACTGATCGGCTTCATACTCAGCTTGGCGACTGTGGGGGCGCCGCAAAGCCAATTCCACCCCAATCTGAACCGCCTGAGATCGATCGAGCCCAGTTGCGGAAGCTACACCTGAAGCTATCGCCATTTGACGCATTTGTTGAATCGCGTGGCGAGCATTAATGTGAGCGATTTCGTGGGCGATCACACTTGCCAATTCTGCCTCATTGTCCGCCGCTGCCATCAAGCCTTTATTCACATAAACAAAACCGCCCATAGTTGCAAAAGCATTAATCGTGTCGTCGTCAATCACTTGAAAAGTATAAGGAATATTCGGGCGAGTGCTTTCTTGAGCGAGTCGTTGACCGATGCGGTTGATATATTCTGTAGTGTCCCGATCGCGGTCAATCTTAAACTGGCTGTTCGTTAACTGCTGATTAATTTGTCTGCCAATAGCCACCTCTTGGCGATCGGACATATTCGACAATTGAATAACTTGAATGCCTCGAAAAATCAGTTCGGGCAACGAAAATGCTTGAGTCGGTTCCGGGGAAACCACCCAGATACCCGCAGCCACCATCAGGGACAGAAACAGATAAATCCCCCGGCCACAAGTACGCCGGCAAGTCAACCAAAAACTTTTTAACATGAGTGATAGGTGCCAGAAGTTAGATAAAATTTGAGGAAAAACTCGAAAAGTCACTAAATAGGCAGACGTAATTTGAGGCTGCTTAGTTGCTATTCTAGCTTTTTGTCAATTTTTAACGGCGCCACAAGCTTCTGGGCGATCGAGCCAAGGCCAACCAACCGCCGTCAACTGCCTTCTGGGTTAAGTGCCCCAGTCATGCGGATTTTGGGCTATCGTTGTGGTAATATCTTTTAGCTTCAGGACTTACACATCAATAAAGTATGTCATTGGCAGCAGTAGCTCAGCAATAGCAGCATCTGTTTTTCATCGATGTCTGCGTAAGTCCTGAGCTTGTAAACATACTCCTGTCGCTATCAGTATAATAGGCGATTTATGAAAATTTTGGATTCTCAAGGCCGGCTGTTCGGCAAACTCAGCATCCTAGACGTAGGTGCCGTTCTAATCGTACTGCTAGTTGCAGTCGGAATCTTCTTCTTTCCCGGCACTTCTGGCGGTTCCGTCGCTCAAGTCGGCACCAGTGTCAAACCTGTAGAAATTGATGCAATTGCGATCGGTCTCAAAGGAACAAACGTTCAAGATTTGTTCAAACCAGGTGATAAAATCAATGTGGTGATCCGCAATCAACCCTCCGGTCAGATTACCATCAAATCTGTCAAAACTCTCACCAGAACCCTAGCAGTTCCTCAGCCCAACGGCACTCTGAAAGCTCTCCCCGACCCCAGAGAAGAAGAATCCTTCAGCAAAAATATGATGTTTACCTTAGAGGGAAAAGGTCAACTTACTGAAAATGGCCCGGTTTTAGGTAATACGAAAGTCAAAATTGGTACTACGTTAGAGCTTGAAGGCAGCAAGTACATTTTCAACGCCAGCGTTATCGACGTGCGAGTCAAAGAATAATTAGTAGTCAGTTGTCAGTTGACAGTTGTCAGTGGTTATTGGTGTCAAATTCAGACTAAAATTCATGATAAATCTCGCTTCTAGCAGAGTCTAGATACCCCCTAGCCCCCCTTAAGAAAGGGGGGGACAAGATTATTGTCAAAGTCCCCCTTATTAAGGGGGATTTAGGGGGATATAGACTTGGATATAAACGAGAGATACAGCGGTCTTTAGGATTAAGTTGACATCTCTGGGTAGTGGGGAATTAATCTTCCTTCTTCCCTCGAACCTGGAACCTCTATCCGTGACATCCGTTTGCATCCGTTAAAAAATCCGTTGCCGAACTTCTTCACCCTTCGGAAAGCAATTTTAAGTATTGCCGAATTAAGCCAATCGTAACAGCGGGAATTTCTAACTGCGGAGTCAAACCTACATTTTCCAGAGGTTGAAAAACTTTGATTGCTTCGGGGTTGAGGTTGGCCAACCGCTGGCCGATATCGGGCCCGGTAAACTGCGATTTTTCTCCCCAAATAATCGCGGTCGGCGTTGTTAGCTGAGTGATGTACAGCGACAAATCAAAGCACAAATCTCCCCGCACAAAAGACAGGGCGGCATATTCTGCATTTGGTTCCAAAGCAGATGCGAGGTAAGCATCAACAATTTCTTGATAAACGCGGCGGGAATCGGCAAATTGGCGCTGTTCTAGGAAGCTACGGATGCCGCCGTCTGTTGCGATGCCGGTACTGTAGAGCAATTTGTCTAAAATCGGCGTACCCACTAGCTTAGCGAAGAAACTGGTGCCGTAATCTTGTCCGAAGTCCGACAAACCGCTGGGTATGGTCAAAATCAGGGATTTAAAGAGATCCGGCCGTGCGATCGCAGCTCGAATCGCGATCGCCCCTGTCAGCGAAGAAGCAATCACATCTGTCGGACTGCCGCAAGTTTTTTCTAGAAATTCAATCAGAATTGTGATATAATCTTCTACCTGATAATTTCTTGCCGGATGTTCCGATCGCCCCCAACCGATTAAATCAGGTGCTAAAATTCGATATTCTGCCGCAAAAGCCGGATAAACTTTCGACCATTCGTAGGCACTCGACCCGCCACCAAAACCGTGAAAAAATACTAAGTTGGGTTGATTTTCCGAAGTTGAGGTCGGCAACCCCATCCAAGGCATTTTTTCAGCAGTGTAGTAAACCATTCTGCCGAGAGAAGTAACTATTGAGCGCTGACCGAAGCCGAGGGGCACAAGCATAAATTAACCTCAATCGCTGTTATATTTTAGATTCTTTTGAGCCGCCCCGTCTTTGTTTAAAAAACTTGCAAAGCTGGTGGCGTTTTTGTAAAGATTGAGTAATGATTTAAATCTATTTTAGTACAGGTGAAGCGTGAAACTACAGACAGCAAGTAAGTTTTGCGATTTGGGCAATTCGCCGGTGTAGTTATCCTTAGCCTTGCAAACTACCGCCGATCGGAGATAATAGCAAAATGATGGGTAAGACCCCTCAACGAAAGAGAGTCTGTTCGCCAAGCCGGAAAGCAGACGCTCGGAAAGGAAGAGTATTAGAACTCGCTTTCAGGCAGGAGGCAGGTTGGCCGACGCTCGCCAATCACAAATCATTAATCACGATATTTTGCGGAGCAGTGGCTTTTGAGGTCGAAAGTCTTTGTTGGAGGGCGGGCGATGGGGTTTCGATTCCTAATTGCAGGTTTGGCAATCACGGGCCTCGCCGTTATCAATTCCAAAACACAAGAAACAACTAATCTCAGGGAGGTCTACTAAAAATGCAACTGCTCAGGAAACGGGATCGCGAGGGTTTTATGGTTGATGCGAAAAGTCTTCAATCTGACGGGTTTGCAGAATTTGATACAGCCTGTCGAAGCATGGATTTAAACGGCAAAAAGTCTTTTGTTGCCATTCCAGAACGCTCAGGCGCAGGGTCAGAGGTGCGATCGCGCGCCACGGTACCGGCGATCGTCCGCGTAGCTTTAGAAGACTTGAAATGCTTTGAAGTAGTAGAACACCAGTTTGCACATTGGGGGGTGACTTTTAGCAATGCCGTCGCCATCCAACCTTCAAACCCAGCATTTTTTACGGGATCTGCGGCAACAGTGTTAATGGGGGCCCCCAAAAGCGGACTGATAGAAGTAAGTTTTAAGTATCCAGTTCGCAGCGTGTCAGGACTGGTCACCAGTTCGCGACGAACTGTTTTATCTGCTTGTGACATTGACGGCAACGCAATTGTTCAGGATGAAATGCCGGCGCCCAATCTAGTCGGGTCTAATTCTCCGATCGCCCCTAGAGCTCCCCTGCGCGTAAAAGCTCCGAATATTCATCGAATTACTTTTTACGCTTTTGACGGTCAGCTAGTAGTCGATGACTTGATTTTTGGATTTTAGAGCAAAGCCATAAGTAGCGTCCCAAGTCTGCAAACCTTCGAGAAGGGCATTGCGGACTAAAGCTTCTGGTTCCCGACTCAGCATCAGTCGAAAGCACTCGGCAGCGCGGGAACGGGCGATCGAACTTTTGACAGAGCTCACAGGGCCAAACCCACCCTGATTCACCAAATCGGTCATTTGCCGCACTGCAATTAAACGCTTCACGGGGTCAGCATCAGTCAAATCCGCCAAGATGCGATCGAGCGCCACTTCATCTTTTGCGGCCCCCAGACTCAACCCTTGCCGCAGCAACAGCCCTGCAATAGCGATCGTGCCCAAATTCTGCAAAATCAGGTTCAAAGCCATCCAGTGGCTCTCGGAGTCTGCCCAAATCGCAAAACTCATGTAAGCGCCCAAGGTAGCAATGCCGCCCGTACCCACCGCTAAAACAAATCGGCGGTTCGGGCCCTCCCAAAATTGCTCGCCTTTTGCTCGCAGCAATTGCCAGTCCCACGACTGCCCTCGGTAAACCAGCATCATCGCTGCTATCCCCAGGCCTGTGGAAAACAGTAACTCACTGTTCCACCACCCCCAAACTGCTGCCAGGGTGACAACTGCCAGCCAACCTTTTGTTCGAGTCAAACTCTCTAGCAGCCACTTGAGAAACGCAGTAGAAACCACAGGCGATCGGGCCGGATCGCTCTTGCCATCTGCCCTCCGGCGCATTGTTTCGGCAGTCCGGCCTGTGGCTGTTGGGGTTCCCGGCGGGCGATCGTCCGAACTAAATTGGCTCAAAGCTTGACCATCAGTCCTTTCTACAGACAGGTCGCTCAAGGGGAGATTACCGAGTTCCAAAGTGCGATCGGACACTTTCACAGGCGATCTATTCAGCTTGGTTGTAGTTTTTTTAACTTGATTCATACTGACTTTTTTGAAAAATAACTTAAAGTTATCCAGGCGTTTTTAGCACTGATTTAGATTCTCGGCAAACAAGAGTCTAAGACTCTATGATACCGGAAATTTCAACCCGTGGCGAGTACCGCTACGGCGCCGAATTCCGAGAAATCATTACCAAAAATAGAGCTATTGAAAATTTTTGAGAAAAGCACCACAGGTTAACAGCAAATATTTTTGCATCACTCTTGAGACAGAAGGTCGCTCGGAGTTAACCTGATGGCAGCAAAAAAACTAATTTTTTTAATTTAACTCAGAAAATAGGTGAATTTTGAGTGATTCAATTCGTCCGCCAAGAAATGCACGACGAAAATTTAGCCTTTTGTCCCCAGGCCCGGGTTCTCGCTGCTACCCCGGTGTCAGATGAGGCTGGGTTCAGCTTGACCGCTAGCGGGACGAACCGCAGCCTCTGGGCGGGTCGAGAATCCAGACAGTATTGGTTGATAATTAATAGCAGAAGCCTTCTTAAACTGCTAAGATTTTTGAATTAATGGGAGTTGAGTTAATTCAACCGGGTTCTGGTAAAAAGGAGTCCCTGATGCTCATGGGCAGGGGTTAAATGGCGGGAGCATCTCAAGTCGGGTAAATTAACCGTCATTATTGTAGAGGCGCCTTTACGCCCGATCGGCAAGATCCGCCAGATATCGGGGTAAAACAGCCCCGCCACCTGCATATTATGGTCCCTCAACCCGACTAGATAGCAGGAAGGCCCTCATCCGGGTTCAAACCCGTAACGCAGCAAGGCAAGCAACCGACCGCGCGATCGTGTTCGGCAAGTGCGGAGGCTGGAAAAACAGCGGCTTTTGACCAAACTCATACAGAACTGCGGCCCCAAAGTGTGTCTGCGAAGGTTAGGCTAGTGGAGAGAGGAAAAGAATAGTTACGATCGAGACTTGATTAGTCTACCTTGTAATTTATTGCTCAGTTGTCAAGCCCAACAGTTTTGCATTCTCGCGATGAGCGAGACTCTGGGCACTTCCAACAAGTGGGGAACTCGACCGTCAAAGAACTTGGGTTTGATGGTAAAGCCCTGACTAATATGTAAACACCTTACCGATAACTCGCCGGAACAATCTTGCAAGAAAACCCATGTCTAGTATGCAAAACCAATTCACGGTTCACTTCTGGGGCGTTAGAGGTAGCATAGCGTCTCCCGGGGCAGAAACAGTACGTTACGGGGGCAACACGCCCTGTGTAGAAATGCGAGTGGGTGACAGTCGCCTAATTTTCGATGGTGGTACTGGATTGCGGGTTTTGGGACAAACTCTCCTTTCCCAGATGCCCGTAAAAGCTCATATGTTTTTTACTCACTCTCACTGGGATCACATTCAAGGATTCCCATTTTTTGTCCCAGCTTTTATTCCGGGCAATTGTTTTCACATCTATGGGGCTATTGCTCCTAATAAGGCTACTATCCAGCAGCGGCTCCACGACCAGATGCTGCACCCCAATTTTCCGGTGCCCCTGCAAATTATGGGGGCAGACCTGAAATTTAACGATATAGAAGTGGGCCAACCGCTGGAAATCGGAGATATTAAGGTGGAAACTGCTTTGTTGAACCATCCGGGGGAAGCTATAGGCTACCGCGTAAACTGGCGGGGGTATTCGGCTGCTTACGTGACTGATACCGAACATTTTCCCGATCGTTTAGACGAAAATGTGGTGTATTTGGCTAAGGATGCTGACGTGCTGATCTACGACGCTACTTATACCGATGAGGAGTATTATGCGGAGAAAAGCAGCAAGGTCGGCTGGGGACATTCGACTTGGCAGGAAGCGGTGAAGGTGGCAAAGGCTGCTAATGTCAAAAAGTTGGTGATTTTTCACCACGACCCGCTGCACAATGACGAGTTTTTAGACAGGGTGGGAGAACAAGTGGCTCAAAGGTTCCCGAATAGTTTGATGGCGCGGGAAGGTTTGTCGTTACAATTGCTGCCTCCTGATAACGATTTGTCTGAAGCGTCGGTGCAAGCGCCTCAAGTGTCTGTCTGAGGGATTTGAGCTTGTCAGATGGTTCTGAAATCTCGATGATCTGTGAAATCTGAAATTTAAGCGAGGGCTGACCTCACTCAAGGACGGATACCGTGCCACGTACTGCTGTCGTGGAAAACCACAAAGTTTAGACCCTAGTTCAAGCTTCCAGATTTTTCTGGGGAGTCAATTCTAAAATCTAAAATCTAAAATCTAACATCGACTGGCGATCGCAATCTGGCTAAGTATGTCAAAATTTTAAGCGTGTGGGTAACTTCTTCTTGTACCGCTGCTCTGACTCCTACTTCTGTTGCCTTGGGAAACTTTGATGGTTTGCACCTAGGGCATCGACAAGTCGTGCAGCCAATTTTAAATCGATCGCCTGAGCAAAATTCTGCGACGATTCTTGCGTCGGGGCAAAACTTGCGCTCCAACGCTGGCAGAGATGAAAATTTGGAAAGCGAACCTCCGGCGACCTGCTACAACGACTCAGCAGCACCGCCCGATCGAGCTGGCAGCAGCCATAATTTCGAGGGTTTGATAGGCCCTAGGGCCGACGGCAACAGCCTCTCTGGTCGCGATTCTGATGGGGTCGATCGGCTTTACGGCACTGTGGTGACATTCGATCCGCACCCGCAAGAATTCTTTACTGGTCAACAGAAAAAACTGCTGACGCCTCTGGCAGAAAAGGTAGAATTGCTCGCAGCAATGGGCGTCGAGCAACTTGTGCTGCTGCCGTTCGATCGAGAATTGGCGGCTTTGACTGCTTGTGAGTTTGTCGAGGAAATTTTGGTGCGGCAACTAAAAGCGAGTCGAATTAGTGTGGGGATTGATTTTCGGTTTGGACGGGGACGCGCTGGAACGGCTGTGGATTTACAGTCGATCGCCTCGGGTTACGGTATTGATGTTGCTCTTGTACCGCTGCACAATTGCGGTGAGGGCGATCGGATCAGCAGTTCTGCAATCCGCGAAGGTCTGGCATCCGGCGACCTCACAAGAGCGAATCAGTTGCTGGGGCGACCTTACAGTTTAGTCGGGACTGTGGTTGGCGGACAGCGGCTGGGTAGGACGATCGGATTTCCTACTGCCAACATCGAACTGCCGCCGGAAAAATTTTTGCCACGTTTTGGCGTGTACGCGGTGCGAGTCTCGCTGAAGCATGGATGGGAAAAGATGAAAGAGGAAAGTTCTTCCTATCAGCGGGAAAATCCCAAATCTCTAATTCCCGGCGCAGCATCAAATTTATCTTTTGTCAATGGGGTGATGAATGTTGGCTGTCGCCCGACGGTAGACGGGCTGCAACCCACTGTGGAAGTTCACCTGTTAGATTGGTCTGGGGATTTGTACGGTCAAACCTTGAGCGCGAGTTTGGTAGAGTTTTTGCGACCCGAACAAAAATTCGCTTCTCTGGATGCTCTCAAAACTCAAATTCAGGCAGATTGCGATATTGCTAGAAGCGTATTAACTGCTAAAGTCTAATAATTATGTGATCTAGAACGGGCGATCGGTTTTAAAAATGGTGCAAGATGAGTCAGACTAAATTCTAGTTGTACAAATCCGCAGTCCGCAAGGCAAAGACTCAAGATTTTGGCAATTTGATGTTTGATTCACAATTAGCAATTAGCAATTAGCAATCAGGGATATGAGACAACATATTGAGCGACTCAAACAAAATCTAGGCAAAACTATGGTCGGCAAAGCGGATGCTATTCGCTTGGTGCTGGTAGCCGTGCTTTCGGGGGGGCACGCGCTGCTGGAAGACGTGCCCGGTGTGGGAAAAACGCTGCTGGCGAAGTCTTTGGCGCGATCGATCGATGGGAAGTTTCAGCGGATTCAGTGCACTCCCGATTTGTTACCGACGGATGTCACCGGTACTAATATTTGGAATCCGCGCAGCGGAGAGTTTGAGTTTTTGCCCGGGCCAGTTTTTGCTAATGTTTTGCTTGCCGATGAAATCAATCGGGCGACGCCGCGAACTCAGTCAGCTTTGCTGGAAGTGATGGAAGAAAAGCAGGTGACAGTAGATGGAGTTTCTCGAAAGGTTCCGACGCCGTTTTTTGTGATTGCGACTCAGAACCCGATCGAATATCAAGGCACTTTTCCGCTACCGGAAGCCCAGATGGATCGGTTTACTTTGTCTTTGACTTTGGGGTATCCCGCTGCGTTGGAAGAGTTGCAAATGTTGGAACGGCTTTCTGATACTTTTGCTGTTGAAGATTTGCAGCCTTGTATTTCTTTGGAAGAAGTGCAGGAATTGCGTCGGTTGTGCGCTGCTGTGAAGGTGGAAGGCTCGTTGAAACAGTATATTGTAGATTTGGTGCGATCGACGCGGGAAGATGAGGAGATTACTCTGGGGGTGAGTCCCCGCGGTGCGGTGGCTTTGCACCGGGCGTCCCAGGCTTTGGCATTTATGGAGGGCCGGGATTTTGCTACTGATGATGATGTTAAGTATGTGGCGCCGCACGTACTGTCTCACCGTTTGATTCCGGCGGGGGGAAGGAGGGCTAAGGCAATTGTCGATCGATTATTGCGGTCTGTTCCTATTCCTTAAACTGAAGTTTCCCCGCAGGGGGAATTTCAGATTACAGGACATTTGAAAAAAAACGGATTCCTGGAGCAAACATATATTCGCCCCCCGTTGCTACTACCCACCCACCCGGAATTGGCACGTCAGAGCTCTTAGTGCCATTTACCAAAGAAATTTTAGTATTACGTGCAGCACTGATGATCGGATCTACGCCTCCATTAGCATGGGGCTTATTTGCCTCATTTACCCAGTCATTCATTAAAAACTCGAACTGGTCAACAATTGATGTTTGGAACGCGACAAACAAAAGACCCCTCTCAGCTTGAGGTTGATCTTCTATTTCTGCTCCAAAGGTAATACCGCGTCGAAGGAGTAATTTCTGAAAAGTTCGCTCCTTTGGACCAATATCTGTGGCATCATCCCTCGGATTTACCTTGCGAATGTGTGCTGCGAAAGGACAGATTAGTCCACTTGGATCGGGTAGGTTGAGCGGATGTGGATCGTTCGGTAATGATACAGTCGTTGCTTCAGTAAAGGTGAAATAGTTCTCACCTAATTCTTGTTCTCTACGATCAACCTTGGGATCACGCATTACTGGCCATCCAGATGCCCATCGACCGACAAGCAACGCACCAAGTCGCTCTGGAGAGAGGTCTGGATCAAAACCATTTTGACGTAGAGTTTCAGATGCTTCAGCAAGGAATGTATGAAACCCCTGTACGTTCTGAGATAATCTCCGATAGACTAAGAACGAGCCATTCACTGCCCAAGCTGGCCCAGGAGGCTCAGAATTTGGACGACTCGATTCTGGCTTATCTTTAAACTGTCTCAAGTAGCCAAACAAGAAATGACCTGGCCATACTAGAGGACGACCAGGTGCAGCAAATCTACTACGGTAGATATCGAATCCTGAATCTTCTGGCCATGTTCGTGGTTCAATAAAATCGTCTGGTGCAATGGATTTGCGCCCTCTAATTGCTGGATGCGAAACGCCATCCTTGAAGCCGAAGTGTTCATGCCCAGCCAGTGCACCAGGTCGTACTCGACCTTGATCAACATGAATTCGCTGTAGTCCCTGCTGTTCTGCGGAAGTGATGAGTTCCTCTTCAGCTCTCACCGCCCAATCAAGATTATCAGATGCCAGAATGAGAAGTACATCTGGACGACGAGAACCAGCTCCGAAGATCCAAGTTTCTGGTGCTCCTGGTTCACCACTACCCCTAGGCTGGTCGCCAATGGAGGCTGCTCTCTCCTCAAGCCCTAGTTTGAAAGCTTTATCGTCGAACTCCTCGATACCTGGTACACCCAGCTTCGCCAGTCCTTGTGCTGAAATTGCACAGTTGAGAAACAAGAAGTCAAGATTGTCGGGTTCGTGCCCCAATTTCAAGCGCATCGCCTTCCACATACTGTGAGCAGCAAGAACCTCTGTGGCAGACCACAGCCGTGGAGCGAGTGCCTTGAGCCACAGTCGTGCTGGCTCTGGATCAACAATTTGAAGGAACAAGAAGTGTTGGCTATCCTTCTTAAAGCCTGGCAGGACATTGCCTTGGATGTCGTCAAGATCTAAGACTGGCTCTTCAAGCATTACATTTCTCCTCGTGTTCTGTTTGTATTCATGCGGCTAGACATACCACTAAGCCCAGTTACTGCACTTGAAGGAGTTACAGCTACAGGAGCTGGTAATGGAAATGGGGGTGTACCCGTGCAACCGATCGCTCGCGGCAACGGAATTTGTTGGGGGTCACTTACCAAAACTCCGACACGCACATTGATACGAGCTGCAATCTGGGCACCAAATTCGATTTGCTCGCCACCAATCTTGATATCCGAAACTGTGTAGTCCTTGGTCTCAGGTACTGCATACACAGCACGAACAATATAGGATTTGTTTGGATCAGCATCCTGTGAGCCTCGTAACACTGTCCAGAAGGCATCGGCTGGAGTTGCATCAGGAGTTTCCCAACCGCTCCAATCAACATCACTCATATACAATCCCACTGGATTCTCAATAGTAATAAAGCGGTTTTCCCCCGAAAACTGATTGATAGCATCTCCAATACTCGGATCGCTCTGACGTGCTTCATCACCATACCGACCACAGCGAATAAGTCCTTGTGCATCTGTAATAGGATTGCCAAGACGATTAACTCGCAAAATACAAGACCGTGACACAATATTTACCTGTGCGCCAAGCGTATTGTTCGGTTGCTGCATGTGTACAGCAAATTCGTTGTTGTAACGGTTGTACCAGTCGTATTCACCACTGCTGTCAACTAAATCATCAATTGTGATTGATGGAATTCCAGTGATCTCCCGATAGACATCTACTAATAGCTCGCGTGATTCCTGTGAAGTGTAGAACATGAAATGGTAATATTCTGGAGGCTCACTCGTGAAGATAACTTCTGTAATCTTGTTGTCGGTGTTACGTTTGACAACCCATTCGCAGTATTCATCTTGAATTCGGGTAATAACGGATGGGTCATTCGGGAAACGTTGCCGTTGATCGAGATAGGTAAATTTCTCATCTGTCTTGTTGAATTGCTCATCAAAACTTGTTGGGAGTGCTGACCAAATAACATTCTTAAGTTCTGAAGAGGACAGAATAGGCCTTGAGGCTGGATTGTATACGCGCAAATCACTGTCAGAACTTCCCCATCTTTGCAATTCTGTTAGCGCATCACCATAGAGATTCCTTTCGTACAGATCATTGATGAATGAACTCCATAAGTCCTTCAGCCCAGAAACACGCTCAAAATCAGTTAATTTTGCGGTTGGATCGAATACCCACATTTTCAACGCTCCTTTAGATACCTTGAATAAGACAAAAGCTATATACGGTCAGAATTGTCACATTGCCTCCTGATAAATAGGCTCTGAGTCTCGTGATTTTTCTCTGTTCTTGACGCCATTCTAAGCAACGCTATACCGGATCGACCAGTCGCATCTTTGAGTGTCACTCATTTGAGGGACAGGAAGAATCGCGCCTCACTCCCCATTCGGCAATTCTCGTCCATCGCCCCCTGGCGTCGCATTCCGAGCACTCCCACTCGCTCATTGGATAATTGCCCTGACGGGGTGACAAGCCAATTAAAAAGCTTAGTAGATCAGGTTTTGAACTGCTCAACCTCAAAAAAGCTTGAAAAACACGATCGAGCCTAACAGTATCAAACAACCGATAACGGGTCTATAATCTGGTCAATGTCGTCAAGCGAGAGTTCAATAAAATCATATTGCTTGTGCTTTATTAGTTTGGAACTTCCTTAAAATATGGGTAATTTAGTATCTAAAACTGTGTAGCATTTAAAAGCTGACTTGATTGGCGGACTACCTCCTTCAAGAGCTTAAACATCCTTTGCGTGAAGATGAAGCTTGTTTAATTATTTAGTAAATTAATTCAATTAATTTACCGTTTTGTCGCTTCGCTCACCATTTGAAACCGTCGGCGATCACCAGATTTTTTCTGCACTATATAGTAGGCCTGCGTAAGTCCTGTTATAGTTAGATTGCTGCGTTTGGAGTAAGGTGCGCAGTGCGCACCCAGCCCGCTCAGGAGTGCACTCAAAGTATTTCCGTCATCAAGGGCGTTAGCGAAACTTCTTTGATCAAGGCTCAACAGCTTTCTCAAACAGCGCGACTAATTTTTTTCCCTCTAAATCAACATTGTGTTGTTGAGCAACTCTCTCGGCTCCTGTTTTCCCCATTTGTTCTAGCTTTTCTAAAGGTGCTTCCAATACCGCGCGCATCGCTACGGCTAATGCTTCTGGGGAACCGGGAGGAACTAACCAACCGCAAACACCGGGTTCTACGAGCTCCGGGATGCCAGCAACATAAGTGCTAATTACGGGCCGATTGAGAGCGAGGGCTTCCATAATTACGACGGGCAAACCTTCAGCAAAACTCGGCAATACCATTGCCCGTGAAGCTAAAATCTCTTGCTGAACTCGATCGCCACTGGCCCAGCCGGTAATTTCTATATGATTTTGCAGGCCGAGTTGCAGAATCTGCTGTTCAATATCCGATCGCAGCGGCCCGTCTCCTACGAGTACCAACTTAAACTCTAAGCCTTGAACTGCTAGCAAGTTAGCAGCTTCTAGCAATAACAAATGACCTTTTTGTTCGCTGAGCCTCCCAATGCAAGCTAAGCGGGGTGCTGCGGGTATGGGGACGTAGGGTGCAGCTAAAAATGCAGCATCTACACCGCAGTGTATAACGTGAATTTTTGACCAAAAAGTGCGATCGCACCACCGAAAAAGCTGACTTTTACCGAAGGAACTAACTGCTGCTACAAAGGTCGATCGCTTAATTTTTTCGTCTAAGGAAAGAAGTGTCGCTTTATCAAATTCTTCAGGGCCGTGAACGGTGAAACTGTAAGTGGGGCCGCCAAGCACGCGGCACAGCATTGCGACTGTTGTCGAATTTGTCCCGAAGTGAGCGTGAACGTGTGCTGTACCGGATTCTGCAAACCAATTTAAAAGAATGCAAGCTTCTGCTAAATAAGCTAGATGCAGCAAAATCCCCCGTTCCGAGTGCCAGCCAACTTTGAACATTAACCGCACAGCTTCGATGAATCGAATGGGTCTAGTTGCGGCAACGCGCAGCAAACCCCACGCTAACCCCTGTACACCAACTCCTAAGATTACTTTAGTCACTTCTTGCTCTAGTTTGTCGGCCCCATCAACGAGTTCAGACTCGCAGGATCGGATAGAATAACGTGCGACTTTCATGCCGCAATTTTCAACGGCTAGCACTTCTCTGCGGACAAAGCTGTGGCTGACTTTGGGATATTGGTTGACTAAATAAGCGATGTTCATGAAGGGGAGAAAATTTTATGGTAAAACTTAGATTAGTTTAGCCTTTAGCTGCAGTACGTGGGCAACAAATTTAGCTGATTTGTGGAGCTTATTTGAGCAGGGGCGGAGGGCGATCGCTTTTGGTGGATGGGGGAAGTGCCAGCGGGGCGATGGCTATTCCGGCGAGAGGAAATCAATCCACACATTTTACATTTTTAATACAATAGTTAGGACAGTTTTTAGGTAGTAGCCACAAACCCGTGATTTTCCCGCGAGCACATTGATCACCATGAAAGCCTTTTTTTAGGGTTCCCAATCACAAACTGTCCGAAGTGTTTTCATATGCAAACCACTCCCAATCAGGTTTAACCGCCCCCAGATTGCCTCAATAATTGGCCATTATTAAACGTGCAATTCCATCTAATTTCCTATTGTCACCTAAATTTTCCCGAAAATCACCAGCCCGAAAAATAATCGCCCCAATCCCCAAAAAACCCGCAACTCTCGCAACTCTCACACCTCCCCCAACTCTCACCACCAACAATTTTTCTGAGGCGACTTGCTCTGCATCTACCCAAGATGACAGCAAATAAGGTAAAGTAAACGGCACAAGAGTCTAGAACTCTCGAACGACCGCAACTAGGCAAACCCGCCCCTGACCAGCAAAACTGGCCGGTACAGGCGGCATTAACCGCTAACCGTCAACCTCTAACAACCGAGAAAAATGCAAACCTACTACTACGTTTTAGCCAGCCAACGCTTTTTGCTAGAAGAAGAAGCCCTAGATGAAGTGTTTAAAGAAAGAACTCGCAACTACAACGAACAAGAAAAACAAATAGACTTCTGGTTGGTCAAACAGCCGGCTTTCCTAGAAGCACCGACAATGGCAGAAGTTAAAGCAAAATGCCCTCAGCCAGCCGCCGCTATTATTTCTACCGATCCTGTCTTCATTACCTGGTTGAAACTGCGATTAGAATATGTACTGACAGGTGAATTTCAAGCACCATCACCAACTATTCCCGATGCCCTCGCATCCCTACAGCCCGCATGAAAAAAGTAGCCAAATATTCGATAACAAAACTAACAACAATTAGGGGTAAATTGTACAAATATATTTTGTCTATCCCCCTATTTTCTGCTACTTCGATCGCCCTTTTGGTATTGACAATATTATCGAGTTCTGTTAAAGCTCAGTCGAGCTGCCAACCGCCCCAGTCCGATGAATATCTACTGTTAATTGTCACCCCAACACCCGAACAGCAAGAAAGAGCAAAACGCTCTTTCCCTGGAAATACTAACAACACAGTTTGTCGGTACATCAATGACACGGTGACGCGAGTTGGTGGCTTTCGGGACTCGCAAATCGCCAGCGATTGGGTTAAATACATCGAAGATGTTGTCGGATTGCAAGCTTACGTAGTACGATCGCCCGCAGCGGCACTAACCCAAAATTTGCCAGTCTACAACCCTCAGCCAGCACCAGGTTCTGAACCCATCACCAATCCTTCAACTGGCAATCTTGCCTTCAATCCCCAACCCCTGGGCCCTGGTTATGCAGTGTTAGTAGATTACTTCAACCAACCGGAATTAGCTGCCCAAGTCAGGCAAGCATTAGGCACGCAAGTAGGGTTAGCTTCCTACGGCCAGCGTCCCTTTTTATTCGTCGCTTATACAACGGATCAAAACGCCGCTACTGCTGCGGTAAAAACATTGAGCGATCGAGGTTTTTGGCCGATGTTAGTAGACAGTCGCCGAGTTACCGTAATTGCTCCCGCTGTTCGCTAAAAGATAACCTACCCCCACGATCATTCGGCTCTTGAAATCGCTACTACACTTGCCCCTCGTCCTAGCAGAGGGGGACTAATAACAATTATTGTTGTGGTTGGGATTCTAGCGGGCTGCTTCCTAGCTGACTTTCTGCCCGCTTTTTTGCTTCCATTGCCGCTCCGTAATCCGGTTTGTAGCGAATTGCTTTGTCATAGGAGGCGATCGCATCTTCGTATCTTTTTACCGCCACAAGTGCATTACCGCGACTATACCAGGCTTCGGAGTAATCTTGCTTAACATAAACGGCTTCATTGTAAGAGACGATCGCATCTTCATACCGTTTCAAATTGTACTGGGCATTGCCTCTATTGTACCACGCTTGATATTCTTTCGGGTTTAAGTCTAAGGCTCTGTTGTAACACTCAATTGCTTGTTCGTACTTGCGTAATTCGTGATATGACCAACCTAAATTGTACCACGCTTGATAATAATCCGGTTTTAATTTAACAGCTTTTTCGTAAGCTTCTACCGCTTCTTCATGCCTCCGCATTTTCAGCAAAGCGATGCCTTTACTGTACCAGGCTTGATAAAATTTTGGCTGGAACCGCACGGCTTTTTCGTAGGCTTCAAAAGCTTCTTTGTTTTTGTTTACTTCGAGGAAAACATTGCCTAAATTGTACCACGCTTCAGAATTATCGAATTTGATTTCAACTGCTTTTTGATATGATTCTACGGCTCGATCGTACTGTTTTAATTTTTGGTAAGCTTGTCCGCGATTGTACCAAGCACGGTACAAGTTAGGCTGAAATTCAACGGCTTTTTCGTAGGAAGCGATCGCTTCTTCGTACCGCTGCGAATCTAATAGAACATCGCCTCTACCTTCCCACGCTGCTGCATAGTCGGGCTGGATTTTCAAAGCGTTATCAAAAGATGCGATCGCCTCTTGAGACTGTTGCAACTTATCCAAAGCATAACCCCGTCCCGTCCAAGCTTCTAAGTATTCCGGCTTTAATTCTATGGCTTTATCATAAGCTAACTGCGATTCTTGGTATTTTTTCAATTTATATAAAGTTTTGGCTTTTTCCTGCCAAACTTCCGCGTAGTCCGGCCTGAGATTTATTGCTCGCTCGTAAGCGGCCAGAGCTTCTTCAAATCGACTTAAATTGTAAAGAGTATTGCCTCGGTTGTACAGGTCAGTTGCATTGGCAGAATTAAAAGTATTTACACCATAAATTGATGCTATAATACTGATGCCAATTAAACTGGCGATCGACAATATTTTTAAATACAGTTTTTTTCGGGGTTTTACAGGCTTATTCGCAGCAGCAACCGGAGGCAATACAGGAACTGTACCGCTGAAAGAATTTTTCAATTCTTTAATAGCTTGCAGCGTTTCGCCGGCACTAGAATAACGTTGCCGAAAATCGTACTTTACCATCTTGTCTAAAATCTTCGCAAATTCAGGACTGACTGATGTTTTGTCCTGCCATATAATTTCCTCTGTATCGGGGTTTTTTGGCATTTGGTGAGGATTTATGCCAGTGAGGAACTGAATCGCGATCGCACCTACGGCATAGATATCGCTGCTGAGTTTCGGGTTGCCGTGAGATTGTTCGCTGGGCATATAACCGGGAGTACCAATGCTCACACTCAAGCTATTCTTGGGCTGAGGATTGGTGATTTGAGTAGTAATTTCTTTGACGGCGCCGAAGTCAATTAAAACTAATTTTCCGTCTCTATCTCGGCGGAGAATATTACGAGGATTGACATCGCGGTGAATCACATTTTGCTGGTGTACAAAGTCTAAAATTTCCAGAAGTTCTTGCAATATACAAATGACTTGATCTTCCTGCATGACTCCCGCATTTCCAGGAGAAGCGGGCGTAATTTCTTGACTTAAATCGTGACCTTCTATAAATTCTTGAACTAGGTAAAACTCTTGATTCTCTTCAAAAAAAGCAAAAAGTCGAGGAATGCGATCGTGATTTCCCAATTTGTACAAAACTTGTGCTTCGGTATCGAATAAACGTCTTGCTACCTGTAGAGTTTGCGGATCAGTTGCTTGAGGTTTAAGCTGCTTGACGACGCAGAGGTGATTGCCTGGTAGCTGCTTATCTTCAGCTAAATAAGTTTGAGCAAATCCGCCGCCTCCCAAGTGACGGATAATACTGTAGCGATTGCTGAGTGTTATTCCAAGCATGAAATTCACCTAATATTTCCTAGTCCTTTGGAGAATTAGCTTCCAACCAAGCTGTCACATCTTCCGCATTTGCAAATTCTAACATGACCCCTCTAAATTTTTTAATTGGTCGAACCGCAACTGGGGAGTTTGAATTTCAATAAAATCACTTTTAGGGTGAAATCCCTTGTGCAGTTCTTCAATCGGTAGTGTCTTTTCGTAAAGGATGAAGAATAATCGACCTTTCGAGGAGTCTTACCCAGTCTGACTTCCAAAATAGAGTATTTTACTCTGTCCTTTACGAAATACCACTACCCTTCAATCATTAATTTATTTCCCTCATTTGTTGCTTTATTGTACAAAGGCTAGCTGGTCTAACACCTACCGATTTAGAAGTTGGATTTCAATAATTAATTACAGACGTGCCTTTGTGAATTTTTGCTATCACCTCTAAGTAGCTATCTTTGGTTTTGATGTAAGGTGCCCGGTGGGAACTTTACTGTGACAGTCTATTTGCTTTCTTTCTTGTTCCCTCCCCTTAGTAAGGGGAGGGTTAGGGTGGGGTTCTAGATTTTTGCTGGCATGGGGATGCTCCCACTCTAACTTAACTTTGAACCGATTTCAAAATTTCATCATCGACTGAAAAATCTATCTCAGCTTTGTCGCGTCCCGAAACTACATAATCATTCTGAAAAGAATCTTTCAATCCAGAAAGTAAGTCAAATTCCGGCTGCCAGTTAAGATCGGTGACAGCTTTATTAACTGAAGCAAAAAAGTGCTGCAATCGCATCGGAAAAGCTTTCTTTTTGCCGAAGTCAAATTGTTTCGGATCGTAGTGTACAATCTTAATAGCATCAGGAGATTTGCCTGCGGCTTGAATGCAGGCGCGTGCTAAACCGTCAAAGGTGACAAATCGATCGCCCGAAACGTTGTAAATTTGCCCGATCGCCCTAGAGTTGCCCAAAACCGCGGCCATTGCTTTAGCCAAATCCTGACAGTGCCCCAACTGCGTGAAGTGCATTCCGTTACCGGGAATCGGAATCGGTCGATCGCGCACAATGCGATCGAAAAACCAAGCCTCTAAATCGTTATAATTTTGGGGGCCGTAAATGTAAGTCGGGCGAATCGAAGTCCAAGGCAAACCCGATGTGGCCAAGTAATTTTCGGTTTCGCATTTACCCAAATGCCGGCTTTTAGGATCAGTAGCGTCCCCTTCGATATGAGGCATTTGATCCGACTTCAAATAAACCCCCGCAGAGCTCATGTAAACAAAGTGCTGCACCCGCCCTTTAAATATTTCAGCTAAAGGCTTTGTATCGCTGAGTTCGCGGCCGTTGTTGTCAAAAACAGCGTCAAACTCGACCGTCGATAACTTTTCTTGCAATTGTTCAACATTTGTGCGATCGCCCTGAATCTGTTTTACCCCCGCAACCGGTACAGGCTTGTTGCCCCGGTTAAACAACACCACTTCATGCCCTTGTGCTGCTAAAATCTTAGTAAGATAAACCCCGATAAACCGAGTACCGCCCATCATTAAAATTCGCATTATTTTCGATGCTCCTTACAGTTAGTGTAAATATCTTACAATAAAGTTATGCCTTACGGAGAAACCGTTTTTTTAACAAAACACATATTAACCGCGAGGAGCCATGGTACAAAAAACCGGAACGATTGAGTTTTTATGTGCAAGTCCTGAAAGTCAGTTTTGTGCTTTACTAAAGTGCGATAGCTCCCAATAAACATATAGCAATCCCTAGGACGATTAACACTTTCTCACTTGCCAAAACCCTGGCTTTTCTTCCTTCTTCCTTTTGTTTATCCGATCGCAAAGCTGAAGGGTCTTCTTCCTTCTTCCTTCCTCCTTCTTTCTTCTTCCTTCTTTCTTCTTCCTTCCGCTATACTTTCAATTTCCCTAAAATCGCCCTATGCAAGTTCCTCGGCTGCATCCAGAAACAATCGAAGAAGTTAAACAAAGAGCCGACATAGTAGATGTCATTTCCGGCCGCGTCGTCTTGCGAAAACGCGGCAAAGAATTTGTAGGTTTGTGTCCTTTTCACGATGAAAAATCTCCCAGCTTTACCGTCAGTCCCGGCAAACAAATGTATTATTGTTTCGGCTGCGGTGCGGGCGGCAATGCTTTTAAGTTTCTCATGGAACTGGAGAAACGCCCTTTCAGCGAAGTAGTATTAGAATTAGCTAAAAATTATCAAGTCCCCGTCAAAACTGTAGAACCGGAACACCGACAAGAATTGCAGCGCCAAATTTCTTTGCGGGAACAACTCTATGAAATCTCAGCACTAACAGCCAACTTTTACGAACACGCTTTGCGGCAAACCCAAGGAGAAGAACCCTTAGCATATCTCAAATCAGAGCGCCAGCTAAGCGAAGAAACTATCCAACAATTTCAATTAGGTTATGCACCCCAAGGTTGGGAAGCACTTTACAGTTATTTAGTAGAACAGAAAAACTATCCGGCGCAGTTAGTCGAACAAGCTGGATTAATTGTACCCCGAAAAAATGGAGGCAGCGGTTATTACGATCGCTTCCGCAATCGCATTATGATTCCCATTCGCGACACCCAAGGCAGAGTCATCGGTTTCGGCGGCAGAGCTCTCGGCGACGAACAGCCGAAATACCTCAATTCTCCCGAAACAGAACTGTTCGACAAAGGCAAAACTTTATTCGCCTTAGATACAGCAAAAACAGCCATTAGCAAAGCCGATCGCGCAGTGGTGGTAGAAGGGTACTTTGATGCGATCGCACTTCATGCCGCCGGCATCTCCAACGCCGTCGCTTCCCTCGGCACAGCCTTAAGTTTAAACCAAGTGCGGCAGTTATTGCGGTACACTGACTCCAAACAAATTATCCTCAACTTCGACGCCGACAAAGCAGGAACTCAAGCAGCAGAACGCGCAATTGGAGAAATAGAAAAACTCGCTTATCAAGGAGAAGTGCAACTGCGGGTGCTCAACATTCCCGACGGCAAAGATGCCGACGAATACCTCAAAACGTACTCCCCAGAACAATATCGAGAATTGCTCGAAAATGCTCCGCTGTGGATCGACTGGCAACTGCAACAAATGCTCGTCAATCAAGATTTGAAGCAAGCCGATACTTCCCAGCAAGTAACAAAAAAAATCATTAATTTATTAACCAATATCACTGACGACAATCAGCTAGCACATTACCTGCAAAAGTGCGCCGAAATTCTCAGTAAAGGAGATTTTAGACTCACAAAAATGATCGCTGAAAACTTGCTCAATCAAGTAGTCAGCGATTGGGCAAAGCGGCAAAGTCAAGACGAATCTTTAACAATGCCCCTGTTAATTAGAAACAAGCTGAAGCCGAACAAACAATATAAAAAGCAGCGTGCAAGCGGCGAAAACAAAAACTCAAAATCCAGCTTATCTGCCGTAGCCCGCAGTCTTTTAGAAGAAGCAGAAGCGCAATTATTGCAGATTTATTTGCACTGTCCCGAATATCGCCAAGATGTCAGAGAAGCAATAGAAGCTAGAGACCTGCAGTTTAGCCTTTCTCACCACAGATTTTTGTGGCATCAGATTGTGAATTCAGAAATATTGCACAAAATGTCTTTACAAGTAGCTCCTTCAGAGTTAATATTAAAATTGCAAGATAGCTTCATTGAATATCCGAATCAACTCAATCAAATCTCGCATTTATTTCACTTAAATGAGTTCTCAGAAAGAAACGTTTATCGCGCACCTCTAGTAATTAGATCTGCCCTCGCCTGTATCGAGCAAATTATCAGCATGAAGCGTCGCCGGATTGCACTCAATATGTGGCAAAAAGCCAAGGCCGCTAGCAGTGGCGAAGAGGCTATAGAATATCATCAACTATTCTGTGCCGAACAAGAATGGCTCAAGGAATTAGAGCGGCTGCGTCAAGTTAATTTTTACGATTTAACATCTGTGCCTTGGGGCTAATACCATTTTAGATTTGAGATTTTAGATTGGGGATGACTCGTTCGATAGAGATTGGAAGCTTGCCTGCGGTTACATTGTTTTAACTGATAGAAGTAATAAAGTCCTTACTACAAACCTGTTTGTACTAAGGACTTTATTCCTTTATTCAACAAACCTTTTAATAATCGCAAAAAAGAGTTTCGCGAGTATCTCTACCCGTCACGGGATTAGTACCTTTTGCCACTTTACAAAGTTTTTCTATCATATCGTCTCGCAGCAGTGTATCCGTAAAATCTGCACCGTCAATGATAGCTCCTTCCAGCCTGGTATTGTAAGCGAAAGCACCCTCAAGGATAGCATTAGTTAAATTCGCTTTCATCATGCGAGCTAAATCTAAAGTAGCACCCGTGAAATTAGCGCCTTCTAAATTTGCTTCTTCCATATTGGCCGCAAAAAAGCTGACGCCGCGCAAATCTGCATTGGTAAAATTGCTGTTGCGAAGATTGGCTTTATTAAAACTGTCGTCAGTCAGAACTTGGCCAGTAAAATCAGCGCCGACTAGGATTTCTTTGTCGTGATCCAAAGCGAAAGCAGGTGCGGGATTAATACCGATCGCCCCAGCGGCAATTACTGCTAAAATAACAAAACTCAGCAAGAAAGTATAAATATTTTTGCGATGTTGGCGAATTCGAGAAATCATCATACAAGTTCAAGCTAATGGGCAGTCGTGACAGTTCAGAATTGAATTCTACCAGAAAGAGCGTCAAGCGTAGCTATCCCGTAGGGGATCGCCCGTTAGCGACGGCTGACTCCAATTCCCCCCAATCCCCAAACTCTCGGGATATCGGCACATTGGGAGAAAACTTAGTCGCCGACTGGTTGCAGCAGCAAGGTTGGGAAATTTTGCACCGCCAGTGGCAGTGTCGCTGGGGAGAGATTGATATCATCGCACTCGGAAGAGATGAAGAAAGCGAAATCAACAGAGGTAACGAAAATTCCCCATTCCCCATTCCCCATTCCCCATTCCCCATTCCCCATTCCCAAACATTAGCATTTGTAGAGGTAAAAACTCGCCGCCGGGGAAATTGGGATGCTGGTGGAATGTTGGCTGTTACTACCACAAAACAAGCCAAACTTTGGCAAACTGCCGAAATATTTTTAAGCACTCATCCAGATTTAGCCAATAATTATTGTCGCTTTGATGTCGCTTTAGTCAGGTGCGAACCTTCACAACAAAACACTAACCAAATATTACCGCCATTAACAGCAGCGAACCCTCAATCCGCCGTTGCAGGAAACTACCGACTCACCCTGCAAGAATACATTCGCTCGGCTTTTAGCAATTAAAAATATATAATTAAAATTTAGAGGGTAAAATCTCAAAGCAATGCCACTAGGTAATTTTTAATTGTTAACTTGCCTAGGCTGTCGCGCATTTCTCTCTTGAGCTTTAACGGAGCTGAAAAAAGCGTTAAATCTTCTCCCGCTTTGCCATTCTCTCCCTCTCCTGTTCTGTCATCACAAAAAAAATGGGCGGAGCGTAGCGGAGGGTTGAAGCCCCGTCCTTCGCTTGACGGCTTTTTCTTCTTTAGGCTTCTAATTAATTCTCTAAGCACATCAGTCTTAATCCTGCCTACAATCTTGCATTGGAGTTTAGACTAAGCACAAATTTACTCAGCGTTAGCTGAGTAGAAATTCTGGTGAATTTAGAGAGAGCTTCCT